>JAIRLS010000081.1 GCA_031259205.1 Bacteroidales bacterium
CAAGGGCGTAACCTCTCTGAATACGGAAACGGGAAAAATAACGGACATGAACGAAGTGAAACTGAGCATCAGACGACACTTTGAAGAAATATTCGGAATCCGCTTTATATCGTGAATCAGAAGTCTCCCCTCTTCTCAGAATCGTAAAAAATGTCGCCGGCTACGGTATATTCTAAAAATAAATCGTTTAGCATCTTTTTGGGCAACAAGAAAAACAAATTCGACATAAAAATTAAGTAAAACTGAGGAAAAATAGTTAACTTTGAGCCGCCTAAAATGTATTTTTAACCGTTCGGAACGGTAACGAATAGAATGATATGTCATCAACGATAAAACAAATCAGTCGGCCGGTGAGTGATGAACTGAAAATGTTCAATCAACGTTTTCGATGTATGTTGAAAAGCGACGTCTTTTTACTCAATCTGATCACCTGTTATATCCTGAAAACGAAGGGGAAGCAATTACGTCCCACATTGGTGATGCTGTCGGCAAAGATGTTTGGAGAAATAGGGGAAAAGACCTATGCGGCAGCCGCTTTGATAGAATTGCTGCATACTACCTCGCTGGTACACGATGATGTGGTGGACGAGGCCAACGAACGCCGCGGTTTTTTCCCCGTCCATACCCTGTGGAACTCCAAGACCGCCGTCCTGTTCGGCGATTACCTGCTGGCGCAAGGGCTGATTCTTTCGGTAGACAATCGTGCGTTCGATTTGCTTCACATCGTTTCGGTTGCCGTGAAGGAAATGTGCGAAGGCGAATTGCTGCAACTGGAACATTCTCGCAAACAAAACATTACCCGCGACGAATATTTTAAAATCATCCGTAAAAAGACCGCCGCATTGATAGCCGCATGTGTAGAGGCGGGAGCGCAATCGTCCGGCGCCACACTTGAGCAGATCGCCCAAATGAGGCAATTCGGGCTTTATTTGGGAATGATTTTTCAGATAAAAGACGATTTGCTGGACTATCAACCGGCAGGCATCACAGGAAAAGCCGCCGGCAACGACCTTAAAGAAAAAAAATATACGCTTCCGCTGATTTACGTCCTTGAACAGTCATCGCCCGACGAACGGAAACGGATTGTCAGAACAGTCAACAGCGAGGCGCCCTTTGCGGAAAAACTGCAAATGATCACCCGTCTGATTGCCGAATACAAAGGCATAGACCATTGTTACGCCGTAATGGACGAACTGGGGAAAAAAGCAACAGCCATGCTGGATACGCTTCCCCAAAACGAAGCCTCCGCCATGCTGGTAAAGGCGGTTGGTTATGTCACCAAAAGAGAAAAATAACTAATATCACATGATAATTTTAATTTAATAAATGCAAAACAATTATGGGCAATTTGATTCATAGACACAAAGCCATCCTCAACGAATTGGAAAAGGAAGGTTATATCAAGATTTCCGACTTGAGCAAACATTTCGATGTTTCGACGGTTACTCTCCGGAAAGACATCAAATATCTGGAAAGCAAGCATCTGCTCTTTCACAGTCACGGAGGCGTCAGCCTGTACAGTTCGCTCGCCAATGAACGTCACATTGACGAAAAAGAAAAAGTGAAAGTGGAAGAGAAAATAAAGATTGCCGAGGCTGCCAACCGGCTGTTAATTCCGGACGACAGGATTATCATTGCTTCCGGAACAACGGTGTTGGCTTTTGCCAATAAAATCAGCACCGACATACCGCTCACGGTCATCACTTCCTCGCTGAAAATTTCCATCAACCTGTGTTACAAACACAACATTGAGGTCATCCAATTGGGCGGTTCCATGCGGAAAAGTTCGGCCTCCGTTATAGGCCCCGACGCCGAAAATTTCCTGAACAACCTGGCCTGTAGCAAACTGTTTCTCGGCATCGACGGGCTTGACCTCGATTTCGGCCTTACGACAAGCAACATTGCGGAAGCGCACCTTAATCAGGCAATGATGAACGCCGTCCAGAAAGTGATCGTGCTGGCGGATTCGTCCAAATTCGGCAAAAAAGGCTTTGGACGGATCTGCGACATCAACCAGATTCACATGATCATTACCGACAAGAATACCCCTGCCAATTTTGTGCAGGCATTTCAGGAAAGAGGAATCGATGTAATACTGGTTTGACGACAACGCCAAACCGGAAAAAGTTTAAAATTATCCCTGTAAAGCTAAAAATTGTTTGTACAAAAACATGCTGTTTGGCATGATTTTTGTTGGGTGAAAAATAGTTTTTTTTCATAATTTTGTAGTAGTTAGTAGTTAATAACTAGAAAGGGCTGTTCGAGAGAACCGCTCTTTTCGTTTTGTAAACATGGTTACGGAATATCATACCGGCGGGTACATGATATTGTTCCTGTTTTGTTGTTTTATTTGTTCGACGATGGAAAATATCGATGCAACAATCGGCAACAGCAGTCATAATGAATCACTGCGATAAAAAGTACGAAAACAGTTCCATAAAGATATGTCAAAAGCCTGAAATTTTCGTCACTGCAAAGGCGTAGCCCGAAGCAATCCTTTGATTAACTGATATTCCGGATTGTGTCCTGTTTCGTTCCTCGCAGTTTGCAATGAAGAAAAACCGATTTTTGACACGCCCTCATGCAACAGGCTAAACAAAAAAATCCGCTATCTTTCCGGCTATTTCTTTCATTTCGTCGGACGTCAATTTCAGTTTAGGTCGGTTGAAATCAATATCATAAATGTCGTGGACAGGGATAAGATGGATATGAGCATGAGGCACTTCCAGCCCCACCACAGCCACGCCGATCCGTTTACACGGCACGGCTTTTTCAATGGCAACGGCTACCCGCTTGGAAAAAAGGATAAGGTCGCTCAACCGTTCATCGTCAAGCGCAAAAAGATAATCCGTTTCCATTTTGGGAACTGCCAGCACGTGCCCTTTGGCGATGGGATTTATATCCAGAAAAGCGTAATTACTACCGTCCTCCGCTACTTTGTAGGAAGGAATTTCGCCGGCTATGATTTTAGAGAAGATAGTCATTGTTGATATAATAAATACATTTTCATCAACGCGATATTTCGAGAACATTGAATTGCAATTTTCCCGCAGGAACTTGTATTTCAACGGTATCCCCCACTTTTTTCCCCAACAGGCCTTTGCCGATGGGCGTAGTGATGGCAATCTTTCCTTCTTTCAGATTGGCCTCCGACTCCGACACCAGCAGATATTCAACGATGGAGTTGGTTTTCAGGTTTTTCAACTTCACCCTGTTAAGTATTTGAATGCTCGACGTATTCACTCGCGACTCATCCAATATGCGGCTGTTGCGGATGGTCTCCTCCAATTTATGGATACGCGCTTCAAGCATACCCTGCGCATCCTTGGCGGCGTCGTATTCGGCATTTTCCGACAAATCCCCTTTGTCGCGGGCTTCTGCTATTTGCTTCGATATGGCAGGACGTTCGACATTTATCATGCGTTCCAACTCTTTTTTCATCTTGGCAAGCCCTTCTTCCGTTACATAAGATATTCTACCCATAGATCCAAACTATTTATAAATCACATCATCATAAAAGAACGCCCTCACGAAATTCCTTTCCATGCGACATCAGATTATTTATTGTCATGTGTGTGAAAAAATCTTCATATACACAAATAAAACCTTTTCATCTTCTATATCATATAGATACGCTAAAGATGATAAAGGTAGCAATTTTAGGGCAAAGTTAATATAATGTTTTTATTCGCCAAAAATCTTTTTAATTTTTTTGATAAAAATTTTACTGCCCGTGTAATTGATGTTGATAATGAAGTCTCCTTATCCCTTGTTACGGACAATCAAACCGGCAAAAAAATTAGATTCCATGCATAATTATTACAAAAAATTGGCTATATTTGCCGTAAATTTTATCAGTAATGGACAAAAAAATATATTATATCATATTGATTGTGTTATCTGCTTTCATCTCTACCCTGCCGGCAAATGCCGGTGTTTACATATCGGACACCATCCGGACTGTTCCGAAAACAAGCGATACGCTGGTTTTCCGTTTCGTCCCCGAACAGCAAATATTCTACCGGTATCGTATCTACCGGTATCGCATCTACAATCATCCCGAAATAGAACGGCTCAAGAAAAGCATTGACCGGTATCGAGAGGACATCGAAAAGGGAAGGGCCTTTATTAAAGTGGAAGGTACGTGCAGCGACAACAACACGATAGCCAAAATACGCAGCAACCATGTGAAAAGCGAAATGATCATTAACAGCGGATTGAACGAATCGCATTTTTATACCGTCAATCATGCACATGTAACAAAAGGAACGACAGACTTCGTGGTGGTAACGGTGCCTGTATGGGCGTCGGAGATTCAACTCGAAGAGAAAACACCCGGCGCTTCCGCCTCCCCAACGCCCCCTTCAACTCAAGCCGACGTTACTTCGCAGGACAAACCCATACAGCAAGTGACGGGTAAAATCACCGACGAACGCGAACGTCCGCTGGAAAATATCAACGTCTATATGAAAAATCCCCTCAAAGGAACCTTTTCCGACGGTGAAGGAGGCTTTACATTCGATCTCCCGCAGGATTTTCAGGAGCAGTATCTCTACTTTGCCTCCGACGGAAAGCTGACGGACAGCCTGTGGCTGAAAAAAACAGACAACCTGTTGCAGGTACGGTTGCGAATCGCCGATAAGTCCCTGCGAAACGTAACGGGCAAAATCATTGATGAAAACGACCAACCACTGGCAGAAGTCAATGTCTACACGAGAAATCCCATGAGAGGAACCTATTCCAACAGCGAAGGCAGTTTTACCTTTACCTTTCCGCAAAATTTTCAGGAACAGTACCTTTATTTCTCCTCTATGGGAACTAAAACAGACAGTGTATGGCTAACAGGAGCGGATACCCTGTTACAAATACGGTTAAAAAAGGACATACAGCCGGAGAGCATCACAGCAAGCGCCGACAGCGCCTTCCGGACCGGACGCGATACCATGAACGTCAGACCCAAACTGAATACGAAAGTATTAATGAATAGAGCATACGACCGTATTTTGGAAAATTATCCGGATAAACCCGCCCGCTATGACGTCTTTTACAGGGAAACCAACAAAACAACGGACGGAAAGTACGTCGCCGTTGCCGAAGCAATGCTGGAAGTATACAAAAACAGCTACAACAAACCGAAAGACAAGGGACAGGTACGAATCGAAAAATCGCGGAAAAGCATCATCCCCCTGTACGACTCCATCGTATACATGCACTTCTACGGCGGCGCCTTCGCCTTTATCAACAAAGATCACGTGCTGGTTCGTGCAAAAGTGATAAATCCCGCTCATTACAACGATTTCAAATTCACTCAGGAAAAAATGACGCGCTTTGACGGACGGGATATATATGTTGTCGATTTCATCGACAAAAAGGAGGATATTCAAGGAAAACTGTACATAGAAGCAGATAGTTACGCCTACGTGCGGATAGAAATCAACACTGCCCGTACTATACACGACGACGGTTTCGACAGATCCAAAATCGCGGAAACAGTACAGTACATTCCCCATAAAGATGGAAAATGGTACCTGAATCAGGTCAGATATACCGATCAAAAGAAAATATACTCCACGGGAATGGTTTTCGACAATTCCATCGAACACGTAGCCGTACGTACCGATACGGGAAATTCCGTAAAGCCGATTCCCAAAAAACAGCGCCTGTCATATCTTGATCCGTTTTACATGATGGCGGAAAACTACCGTCCGGACTATTGGGAAGGATACAACGTCCTCCAACAGGATAGCGCTTTGAAGAAAACCTTCGAATCTCTCCACAAGTCGGAAGACATCGACCAGGTGATGACCGGCGGATACGACAAAGCGGAAGTAGACGAATTGCTGGAACAAATCAGGGAAAACAAGGGAAAAAACCTGATAGTGGCCAAACGCGACGAAAAAACCAACCGGATAAAAAGACAGTTTGAATGGAAACAATTCCACAAAAAACTGTACGGCGGCGCAGGCATACACTATCAGGGAATTACCACCTCGCAGGGCAATTATGCCTTTGACTACCCTGTGTCGGGCAGCACGTTCTCCTTCCAGCAGGACAGAACAACGCAAAAACTTCAGTACGGGCTGGATATCCTGCTGGGAATACACCTGACGGACAAATGGAACATCTTCTGGTCCGGCGCCGGTAATCCGCTGGCCAAAAAACTGAAAATCGCCAACCATCAAATCGGCGCGGAATTTCGCATCCCCCTGAAAGAAGGCACTCCCCTGTATCTCGGCTTCTCCGCCGCACTCGGATGGGGACGATACTACGCCGACTTCGGTACAATCAACAACAGTTGGGGTACATTCACGGCAGAAGGGAAAACCATCGACGCCGCACGGCTAAACATCAGGAGCGGCATCAAACAAATCTCCCTCTCGCCGGGAATCTCCCTGACGGGAAAAATCAATGACCTCTTCGAGATAGAACTGTACGCCGAATACCGCCAACCGGTGACGCAACAAACAGTAAACCGCATCAGGGAAAAAGACGGCTTTTTCCTCACGCGGAAACAGGTCACCGTCGGGGCGGACTATATGCGGGTAAGCTCGAACGACGGCTCACAACTGAAAAAATACGTCGATATTGTGCCTCTTCAGGTAGGCGTACTCCTCAGATTCAGGTAATTGCTCGTCCGCATGATTTTTTATGCACCGGATATCAGCGAAAACCGCTACACGCTGGATAAAGACGAGTCGGCTCATGCTGTCAAGGCGTTGCGACTGAAAACCGGCGACAGCATTACGCTGACCGACGGGAAAGGAGGCTGGTACAGCGCCGTCATCACACATCCCCATCCCGAACGTTGCGAAGTGGAAGTGACCGGAAAACGCCGGGAATCCGAAAAACGCCCCTACCACCTGCACATAGGCATGGCGCCCACTAAAAACATCGACCGCTTCGAGTGGTTCGTCGAAAAATCGTCGGAAATAGGAATTGACGAAATCACTCCCCTCCTTTGCGAACATTCCGAACGGAAAAACATTCCGGCAGAACGAATGAAACGAATTGCCATAGCCGCCATGAAACAGTCGGGAAAAGCCTGCCTTCCGAAAATAAATCCCGTGATTCCCATAGCGGAATGGCTCAACGCCTGCCGGAGCGGACAAAAACTGATCGCGTATTGCGGAGAAACCGAAAAAAAAAGCATCCGAACCGTCTGCCTGCCGGGGAAAAGCGTTGCCGTAGCGATAGGCCCGGAAGGCGATTTCTCCTGCAACGAAATACGTCAGGCGCTGTCGGCGGGATTTCAATGCGTCACGCTGGGAAAGAGCCGCCTGCGCACCGAAACCGCAGGCGTCGTAGCCTGCCACAGCGTATATTTTATCAATGAGGGCGAATAAAACCGGTAAAATAAATTCAGAACTCTCCGGCGCCCGTAGAACATTTATTTCCAACACATTTTCCTGAAAAGACCATGGATTTTTGCCTATCCTCCCCATACCCGTAAAAATAGAACGACCTTTTCCTGCTATGGGATGAATCCTTTCGTGAACGGGACTGTCCCACTCCTGAAAAAGATGAGCCTGTTTCCCGTTTCATGCTTTCGTCCATGAACTGAAACGTTTCCGAAATCCGTTTTATGACTGAATCTTTTTTGGTATTGTTAATTTAGTATAGAATAATAGAAATGAACTATTGACGATCCATCGTTTAATATCTAATTTAGAACGACAAGCAATACTAATTTAACAATACCTTGAAAAAAAAAGGAACGCCCCTTTTAGGAAAAAGGAACGCCCCTTTCGGAAAAAAAGGAACGCCCCTTTTGAAAAAAAAGGAGCGCTCCTTTCGGGAAAAAGGAACACTCCTCTCGGAAAAAGGAGCGCGCCTTTCGGGAAAAAGGAACGCGCCTTCGGGAAAAAGAAACAGATCTTTCGGGTTTTTCAATTAAATTAAAAAACTCAGGCTTCTTCTACCGGCAGGACGTTGTGACGCATTTACGCTTCTTTACGTTCTGCGGGATGCGGTTTTACGCTAATTTCATGTCTTTCAGCACCTGATTCATATTTCGTACGGCGTCGGCGCTTTTATTGAACAAGGATTGTTCTTCGTCGTTCAGTTTATAATCGACGATTTTCTCCCATCCTGATTTTCCGACTACCACCGGCACGCCGATACAGATGTCTTTTTGTCCGTATTCGCCGTCGAGAGCGACGCAACACGGCAGTATTTTTTTCTGGTCGCGGATGACGGCTTCCACCAAGTTTGCTCCGGCAGCGCCGGGAGCGTACCACGCGGAAGTGCCGAGCAGTTTGGTCAGGGTGGCGCCGCCGGTCATGGTGTCGGCAACGACTTTGTCCAACGCTTCGGCGCTCAGCAGTTCCGGCACCGGCACTCCTTTGCAGGCGGCGAAACGTTTGAGCGGAATCATGGTGGTATCGCCGTGGCCTCCGATTACGGTACCTTCCACGTCGGTAACGGAAACGCCCAGCGCTTGGCTCAGGTAGTATTTGAAACGCGAGCTGTCCAACATTCCGCCCATTCCGAGGATGCGGTTTTTCGGCAATCGACCGGCTTTCAGCGTCAGGAAGGTCATGGTGTCCATCGGGTTGCTGATGACGATGATGACGGCTTGCGGCGAGTAGGTGAGAATATTGTCGGTTACTGTCTTTACAATACCGGCGTTTACGCCGATCAGTTCTTCCCTCGTCATGCCCGGTTTGCGGGGAATGCCCGAAGTGATCACCACGACATCCGAACCGGCTGTAGCGGCATAGTCATTCGTCACTCCGCTGATGCGCGTGTCAAATTCCAGCAAGGCGGCTGTCTGCATCATGTCCAGCGCTTTTCCTTCGGATATGCCTTCTTTAATGTCCAGCAAAACCACTTCACTGGCTAATTCTTTTTGCGCCGTTACGTTGGCTACTGTTGCGCCTACATTGCCGGCGCCTACGATGGTTACTTTGCTCATAGATGAGATATTTTTCGATATTAAAACGCGAGGCAAAGGTAAAAACTATTCGTAACAATTCAAAAAGCATACGGATAAAAAAAACGAAAATAGTCCTGAAATCATGGAAAAAAACTCTTTCAGCGCCGGGAGATACGACATTTGATGTATCTCAATGCCTGTTGATGAATATATTAAGAAATTTCCGGAAATAAATGGTTTTCTCCTTGAGGAAAAATATTTTTGCCTTATTGTATTTCCGGATAAAAGGCGGAGAACAGGTCGTTCATCGACCGAACGCCGTTGTCCGGGAGTCGGGTATTTTCTTCCATCAGCAGGTTGAAATCAATCTCGTGCAGGGTTTGTGTTTCCGCAACAGCGCCGTTTTCTACTTTAAATGTGCGGAAGGGGTA
>JAIRLS010000093.1 GCA_031259205.1 Bacteroidales bacterium
AATTATCATTGGGCAAAGTTACGAAAAAAAATTGAGTCTGCAAAGAGCCAACTAAAAGTTCTGGGAACACAAACGACTTTTTGTGATCGCATATTTTATAACTATCTAATTATAAGAGATATGTCGACTACTCTGTGTGTTTATTTGCCCTGTTTTCCTCTATTTTGAGGGTAATTTGGGCCAAGTTGGGTTAAGAGGGAAGGGAAGAAAGCGGGAAACAAAACACGGATGAAACCGTCCACTGACCCATAGCACCTCAAAAAAAAGAATTAACCGATTTTTGAGGCATTAAGTTGTTTCATATTCATATTTTAATTTAGTAAAGCCCGTTAAAAGTGGCAGATCCGGCTATAGCGATGCGTAGCCATACGTCTGTAACAAATTTTATCAACAGCCTGTTCGCAAGAAAACGGATACACAATAGGATAACGGGGTTGGATGTGCGTGTGGTATAAAACTCCGAACATTCAACATTCGTCATTCGTCATTCGTCATTCGTCATTCGGTGACGTCCTTTTTTTCCTGCACAGCCACAGTCCTGCAAACGTAATCAATCCGTTCACGATTAACAGTTCGAAACCGAATTTGTATCCTCCCAGCCACTGTTGCGACCGGTAGTCGAGCAGAAAGGCGATTGCCGGCGACAGAAGGGCGATTACCGGTACGGCTTTATCGTGGACGGCGCGTTTGCAGCACAGTCCGAAGGCATACAGTCCGAGCAGCGGACCGTAGGTGTAACCGGCCACGGAGAATACGCTGTCGATGACGGCCTGATTGTTGAGTCGTTTTACGCAAAGTATGAGCAGGAGCGACACAAGGGCAACGATGAAGTGTACCAGATAGCGGAGGCGAATTCTTTTCCGGTCGGAGATATTTCTCCGGTTTAATCGCAGAATATCAATGCATATCGAAGTAGTAACGGCAGTAAGCGTGCCGTCGGCGCTGGAATAGGCCGCCGCTACAAGCCCGACGGTAAAAACAATACCCGCAACGCCGCCCAACCGGTGAACGGCTACCTGTGCAAAAAGACGGTCGCTCTCCGGCACTTCAATGCCGTTGGCTTGCGCGTATATCATCAAAACAGCGCCCAGCGACAGGAACAGCAGATTGATGGGCAACAGGACAAGGGAAAGACCGATCATGTTTTTACGTGCGTCGCGCAGGTTACGGCAGCTAAGGTTCTTCTGCATCATATCCTGGTCAAGCCCGGTCATCACAATGGGAATGAAAACGCCGCTGAGGAACTGTTTCAGGTAAAAACGCTCATCCGTCCAGTCGGCAACAATGACGGTAGAATATTCGCTTTCCATTACACGGGTTACGAGGTCGTGGAGACTCCATCCCATCTCTTTCCCTATCAGGTAGATTGAAACGGCTACCGACAGCAGCATGAAGGTGGTTTGGAGGGTATCCGTCCATACGATAGTTTTAATGCCCCCGCGAAAGGTATAAAGCAGTATCAGCGCTACAAAAATGATGCTGACAAGGAAAAACGGGATGTTCCAATATCGGAAGACAAAAAGATACAGGATATACACGGTGAGAAACATCCGTAGCGAAGTGCCCGCCAGTCGCGACAGGATAAAGAACGACGCCCCCGTCCTGTATGCACAGATGCCGAAGCGTTTCTCGAGATAAGTATAGATGGAAGTAAGATTGAGCCGGTAATAGAGCGGGAGCAGTACGGCAACGATAACGGCATAGCCGGCCACATAACCGGCAACAACCATCAGGTAAGAGAATTGGGTGTCTTTCACCCATCCCGGTTCCGAAAGGAAGGTCACTCCCGACAGCGAGGCGCCTATCATTCCGTAGGCCACCACATACCATGGCGACCGCCGGTTGCCGAGATAGAAAACGTTGTCGTCCGCTTTGCGCGAGGTTGCTCGGCTTATCAGGAAAATCAGCAACGTGTAAACTCCGAAAATGCAAAGCATCGGCGTCGGATTCATCAGAAGCGGTTTTGTTTGTTATCTCCGGCAGCTTCGTTTCTTTGTCGCATGGCTTCGAATGTGATGATGGCAGCGGCGACCGACACATTCAGCGAATCAATGCGTCCTCTCATGGGGATTTTGATGCGGCGGTCGGCATTGCGCAGCCAGTAGTCCGTCAGTCCGTCGGCTTCTGTCCCCATCACGATAGCGGCAGGCGGGGTGAAATCGGTTTGGTGATACCATTCGGCGGCGGCAGGCTCGGCGGCATGGATACGGATGTTCCGGCTCCGCAGCCATTGCAGCGCTTCTTCGGAGGTACAGGCAACGACCTGTTGCGTAAAGATGCAGCCGATACTTGAACGTATGGTGTTGGGATTGTAGAGGTCGGTTTGCGGATCGCAAACAATGACGGCGTCCGCATGGGCGGCGTCGGCAGTCCGCAGGATAGCGCCGAGGTTGCCCGGCTTTTCCACCGCTTCCAGCACGATCACAAAAGGATTGTCCGTCAGGCGGATATCGTCCGGAACGATCCGTCGGGCTTCCGCCAATGCCACCACGCCGCCGGACTTCCCCCTGTACGTCAGCCGCTCAAAGACCGAAGGCGAAACCTGTTCTACCGGAACAGCAAAGCCATCCGGCAGCAACTTTCCTTTCCCGTCCGGCAATTCGCCGCACACAAACACTTCCCGCAAGGTGTAGCCGCCGGCAATCGCCAGCGACAGCTCGCGAACGCCTTCTATTACGAACAATCCCTGCGAACGGCGTTCATGAGCCTTGTCCAGTTTCAAAAGGTTTTTAATACGAGAATTTTGAGCGCTTGAAATCATTTTGATTTTTTTTTCGACAAGCGCAAAATTAGAAAATATTTCGATACCATACCGGTTGTAGATACCTTAAATCCGCAATTTAATCGTTTTCAATAAAATACAAAGCGATGATATAAAATAAGCGACCCAATGAATTGTGTTCCTTGTGCTTTCTATTGATATACATACATGCCGCTTTCGGGCTTTCAGGCGAAAGCCTTTCGCCTCTACATTCGTGCCTTCACGCCTTCGCGCTATAAGTGGAGGTCAGAAGAATTGTTTTTCATAGCGTCCAATAAAAGAATTAACCATAATTTTGTATATTTGCGGAAAAAATATCCGTCATGAAAAATTTGCCTATAGGAATACAGTCGTTCGAGGATATCCGCAGTAACTATTACATGTATGTGGATAAAACTTCGCATATCTATCGGATTGCAACAACCGGGAAAATCTATTTTTTATCCCGTCCCCGACGCTTCGGGAAATCGTTGACGATAAGTACGCTTGAAGCGCTGTTCACGGGACGGAAAGAACTCTTTGAAGGGCTTTATGTCTATGATAAATGGGACTGGAGCCGGAAATATCCCGTCATCCGGATCGACTGGACGCAGATAAAGCACAGAACGCCGGAAGAGATTGAAAAGGATCTGTCTGCGGTTTTAAAATTAAAGGCCAGGGATATCGGTATTGTTCTTACCCGTGAATATGTTTCCGGCTGTTTCGGGGAATTAATTGAGCAACTGTACCGCAAGACCGGCGAGAAGGTGGTGATCCTGATTGACGAATACGACGTGCCGATATTGGACGTCATGGGTAAGTCGAGCGAAGAAATCAAAGCCATGCAGGAAACGCTGCATGACGTCTACAAAGTGATGAAAGGCGCCGACGAGTATATCAAATTCATTTTCCTGACCGGCGTATCGAAGTTTGCGGGGCTGTCCGTGTTCTCGGCGCTGAACAATCCCGAGGATATTACCCTGTCGGAAGAATATGCGACCCTTTGCGGCATCACGCAGGAGGAACTGGAAAGCAATTTTCCTGAGCATTTGGCCGCAGTAACCGGCAAACTGTCCATGACCCGCGAGGAATTGCTGGACAATATCCGTAAATGGTACAACGGTTATTCGTGGGACGGGAAAACGTCCGTTTACAACCCGTTCAGCGTACTGCAATTTCTCAAAGGGAAGTCATTCGAGAGTTTTTGGTTTCGAACGGGAACGCCCACTTTTCTGATAGAACTGCTCAAGAAGCGCAACAATATCGAATCGTTCCTGCAGCCGGTTCTGACGCGTGAAGCCGTATTCAGCAGCTACGACCCCGAACGGCTCGAAACCGTTCCGCTGCTTTTCCAGACCGGTTACCTGACCATAAAGGAAATCACATGGGACGACGACAATAGCCGGATATACCGTCTCGAACCGCCGAACGCCGAAGTTCGCAGAGCCTTTACCGATCACCTGTTCAAGGCGTATACCGAATTGCCGATGGAGGAGATGTCGCGCTTGTACGACGACATGCGCCGGCAGATAAAAACCTGCGACAACACAGGTCTGGAACGAAGCCTGCGGGCAATGATCGCGCGTGTGCCCTATCAACTGCATATCGAAGAAGAGAAGTATTACCATTCGCTGCTGCTCGTATGGCTGTATTTCTTAGGCTTCAAGGTACAGGGTGAAATAGCCACAAACATCGGTCGGATTGACGCCGTTTGGGAACTGCCCGGCGTCACGGTAGTGGCCGAAGTCAAATACAGCGCCGATCGGCCTTTGGACAAACTGTTAGACGAAGCGACAGCACAAATCCACGACCGGAAATATTATGAACCCTATCTCGCCGACGGCAAACAAATCATCCTTATCTCGATAGCCTTCTCGGGAAAAGAAATCGGTTGCCGGATGGAAACAATTGCCTGATTGCGATGAAAACATGCAAACCGGATTTTTACAAGGAGAAATGCACACAATTAAACATAGATAGAAAATAATAAAGATTTTAATACAGATAAAAAAAATAATTTTAAACATATTTCTATTGATATACATTCCCTGACGGACAATATTTTGCGTTACTTTTGCTTTATTGATACACGTACCCTGACGGGAAATACTTTGTGTTACTTCTGCTTTCTATTGATATACATACCCTGACGGGCAATGTCTTGTATTGCTTTTGCTTTCTATTGATACACATGCCTGACGAGCAATACTTTGTGTTACTTCTACGACTTCGAGGTTTTTTAACCGCAAAGGACATAAGAAAAATGTCTTTTTGACGGCGAAGTTTGTGAAAATCGAAACTTTTATGTATATTTGTACTTGTAGTATTACATGGAAATTTACTCCGGAAATAAAAATTTTCGAGTTGTTATTCATCACAGTGCTAACTCTACTTACTACCACGATGATTTTAAACGGAAAAATCATTTATGGATTGTCATTGTGTTGTTTTTCGTATATGCCTGCCCAAGCGGCATTTGGATACGGAGAAACAACTCGGGCAAACCGTGACAGCGCACAGGAGGTGATGCCGGATTTTTCATGCAGGCAGTTGATCCTTCCCGTCACCCTGATGGCATACGGAACGGTTGAAATATGGGCGGCGCCCAAAATCAGGCTGCTCAACTATGTCATCGGCCATTCAATCAGCGCCCACACGCCAAAAAAGTTTCGAGTGGACAACGTCAGCCAGTATGTCCCCGCCCTAAGCGTCTATGCACTAAACCTTGCCGGAATCAAAGGCAAAAACAGTTTCAAAGAGCGGACAGTCATTTTGGGAACATCCGCTTTGCTTACGGCGATTACGGTGAACATCATCAAATATACCGTATGCGAAGAACGTCCGGACAAATCCGCTTTTAATTCCTTTCCGTCGGGGCATACGGCCGTCGCCTTCATGGGCGCCGAATTTTTACGGCAGGAGTACAAAGAGGTTTCCGTCTGGTATGGCGTGGCCGGTTACACTGTCGCCTTCATCACAGGCGCTTTCAGGATATACAACAACAGACATTGGGTAGGCGATGTTGCCTTTGGCGCGGGAATAGGAATACTCTGCACTAAAACGGCTTACTGGCTGTATCCCGTATTACGGAAAAAATTCCTGAAAAACCGTAAACAGAGGGAAAATATCACGCTGTTACCTTACAGCAACGGACAACAAATCGGATTTTCCCTGTT
>JAIRLS010000115.1 GCA_031259205.1 Bacteroidales bacterium
TTCAAATTTTCTTTATAAACACTTAAAGGACAAAGATAATCAAGACTCTGATGTGGGCGTTTTTTGTTATAAAACTCAAAATAAGTCTTCAATCCTCTGTAAAGTTCACTTCCTGTCTCACAGGCATTCAGATAGATTTTTCCTGTTTTACACTACGCCAAAGTCGCTCTGTATAAATGTTGCCTGTGATTTATCCACATTCATCCATACTTTTATCTTCATCTTTTGCTGAAGTTAATCGTATATTCTCAATAACGGTTTCCACTTCGGATGCAAGTAATCATATAGAAGAGGAATAACCCCAAAAAAGAGGTAGCCATTTAATTTTCGATTTTCGATTTTCAATTATGAATTAAAATCCTTATTTTTGGGCTTCCATTTTTCAAAGATATTTTTAATATGCACATTGCAATAGCGGGGAATATAGGATCCGGCAAAACCACCTTAACGGAATTACTGTCCAGACATTACGGGTGGCGGGCGCATTACGAAAATGCCGACCGGAATCCCTATCTGGACGATTTTTATGAGGACATGCAGCATTGGTCTTTCAACCTGCAAATCTATTTTCTGAATGAACGGCTGGGGCTGATACAGGAAATCAGGCAATCGGGAGAGGACGTCGTGCAGGATCGCACCATCTACGAGGACGCTTATACTTTCGCCGCCAACCTCCATGCGATGGGGTTGATGAGTATGCGCGACTATAAGACCTACCGTTCGCTGTTCGACAAAATGGTCGCTTTCATTCAGCCGCCCGACCTGCTGATATACCTCCGCGCATCGGTACCGACGCTGGTCAAGCAAATCCGGAAACGGGGACGATCCTACGAAAACAGCATCCGCCTCGACTATCTCAGCAAACTCAACGACCGCTACGAACAATGGATCAATCATTACATCTACGGAAAAATGTTGATCATCAACGTAGATGAACTGCAATTTGAGGAAAAGCCGGAAGACCTCAATACCGTCATCAACCGGATCGATGCGAAAATACATGGCCTTTTCAATTAAAATCAATATGAAACATATTACCGCCTTTTTATTCTTCATGGCGCTGGCAGTGTCTTCTCCGGCGCAACCGCTTATCGTCTTCGACAAGACAACTCACGATTTCGGAAAAGTCAACGAAACGGAGGGCGAGGCCGTCTACGATTTCACCTTTAAGAACACGGGCGCCACGCCGCTAATCATCAAAAACGTCGCCGCCACCTGCGGATGTACCACACCGGAATGGCCCAGGCAGCCCGTTGCTCCCGGAGGAAGCGGAAAGATTAAAGTTTCGTACGACGTCAAAGGACGTCCGGGCGCTATCGACAAAACCATCACGGTACTGAGCAACGGCAAACCCGAAACGGTACATCTGCACATCACCGGCGAAGTTGTCGGCTTTGATCGCGCACCTGCCGAAGCCTATCGATTCCCGGCAGGCGACATCCGCCTGAGCGAAAAACATATCTCCTTCGACCGGGTATGGTCGTATGAAAAACCGGCGCTGACGGTAACCGCCTACAATCCCGGCCCCAACGCGGTAAAAATATCGTTCACCGACCTCCCTCCCCACATCAAGGCGGAAGCCTCCCCTGCCACCGTTGAAAAAGAGGGAAGAGCAAGGATCCTGATTACTTTCGACGCCGCCCGCAAGAACGACTGGGGCTTTGTGATCGACCGCATCTCGCTGGTGCTGAACGACGACCTGTCCAGAACCTACCCCTTGCCGGTGACGGCTACCATCAGGGAAGACTTCTCGCGATGGACGGCTGTGCAATTGCGGAACGCTCCTGTTGCAACGCTGGAAAACGCCACCGTTGAGGCAGGCAAAATCAAACAGGGCGAAAAAAAGGAATACCGCGTCAAACTAACCAATAGCGGCAAGAGCAAACTGTTGTTGCGGAAAGTGGATTCGTCCGACCCTCA
The DNA here is from genome assembly GCA_031259205.1 of Bacteroidales bacterium. Lineage (GTDB taxonomy): Bacteria > Bacteroidota > Bacteroidia > Bacteroidales > UBA4181 > JAIRLS01. Next base: position 1,921 of record JAIRLS010000115.1, read on the forward strand.
AATAACGGTTTCCTGTCCGAAGGAAATAGCGCCGGGCGCATCGGCGGAACTGCTCCTGAGCTATAATACGGCAGGCCGGAAAGGACTACAGGACAAGGCGATTTCCATTATCACCAACGATCCGCAGAATGAACAGATCACCCTTCGCCTGAAGGCCGACGTCGAATAATCCTGTAAACCATGCCCGTCAGTAATCAACCCTTAGCCGACAGAATGAGGCCTACCGACCTTGACGGATATGCGGGACAGCAGCATCTGGTAGGCAAAGACGCCGTATTGCGCCGGATGATCGATTCCGGCAACATATCGTCGTTTATTCTCTGGGGGCCGCCGGGAGTCGGGAAAACTACCCTGGCGCAAATCATCGCCCACAAACTGGAACGTCCGTTTTACATTCTCAGCGCGGTAAATGCCGGCGTGAAAGAAGTGCGCGAAACCATCGAAAGCGCAAAAAAACAACGCTTTTTCGACAGTCCCTGTCCGATACTGTTCATCGACGAAATACACCGGTTCAGCAAATCACAGCAAGATTCGCTGCTGGCAGCCGTCGAAAAGGGCATTGTTATCCTGATCGGCGCTACAACCGAAAACCCTTCCTTCGAAGTCATTTCCCCCCTCCTGTCACGCTGTCAGGTGTACACGCTCAAATCGCTGGAAAAAAACGATTTGCTGTCGCTCGTCCATTGGGCTTTGCAAAAAGACAGCCTGCTGAAAACGCTTCCCGTACGGTTGGAAGAAACCTCGGCCTTGTTGCGCGTGTCGGGCGGCGATGCACGCAAACTGCTCAACGCGCTCGAACTGGTCGTCACTGCCGAACTGGACAAAGACGGCAAAGCAGCGTCGGACATTGTGATCACCGACGATAAAGTACTGGACAGGGTACAGCAAAACCTCGCCATGTACGACAAAAACGGCGAAATGCATTATGACGTCATTTCGGCATTCATCAAGTCGGTACGGGGCAGCGACCCCAATGCAGCGGTGTATTACCTCGCCAGAATGATCGAAGGCGGGGAAGATCCGCTGTTCATTGCCCGCCGGCTGGTGATCCTCGCGGCAGAAGACGTCGGGCTTGCCAATCCCAACGCTTTCCTGATGGCGACAAGCTGCTTCAACGCCGTACATACCATCGGAATGCCCGAAGGCAGGATCCCGCTGTCGGAAACAACGGTCTATCTGGCTACTTCGCCCAAAAGCAACAGCACATACCTCGCTATCGACAGCGCACTGGCTTTTGTTCGACAAACCGGCAACCTGCCCGTGCCGCTGCATATCCGCAATGCGCCCACCCAATTGATGAAAGAACTCGGCTACCACAAAAACTACAAATACGACCACGACTTTGCCGGCCATTTTGCCGACCAGGAATTTTTACCGGAAGAAATCAAGGGAACCGCTTTTTATCATCCGGCCGATAACCCCAGAGAAAAAGAAATCGGCGCACGTATCGAACAGCTTTGGAAAGGAAAATATCCGTCGCGATGAAGCCTGTCCGCCAATGGAATCGTCGGAAAATAAGTATCACATTTTTTCATTATCAACACTTTGGGATTGTTTTCCGCTTCGTTCCTCGCCGTTACCAATGACGGGGGGCGTCGTTGATAGCGAAACGAAACAATCCCGATTACTGTAACGTTTATATCCTGACATCGCCAATAAAACGGATGCCCCTCTTGCAGTGTTCATTGGAAGCGAGTGCATTTCAAATTGCCGCAATTGATTCAGGGATGCGAAATCAGTGTCTTGCCTTCAATATAAGTTTACAAAACGACGAAGAATAGACGTCTGTCTTTTTGCTTCGGGCAAATATTTTTTCAAAACATGCCTGTTTCATAAAAAAATATTAGCTTTGTAAAAAATATTTGTTAAACGGTTGAAACGGATTTTGGTTTGATATATGATGAATAAACAGTTTTTTAGCACATTAGTTGCCACTAATCAGACTATTTTTGACATTATCGACTGTGTTTCTGCATTATCCCGTACCAACAATCCGGTAAAAAACTTTTTTCATTTCATACGCGCTTGGAAAACCGAGGTTTTTCATGTAATATTGCATTAAAAAATAGAAGGTCATGATTATCGCCAATCCGTTATATGACACAGTCTTTAAAAGATTGATGGAAGACGAACAGGTCGCCAGATTCGTTGTGGGAACATTGTTGGATATTCCTGTAGTGACCATAGAAGTGAAATCGCAGGAAGTGACCTACATGGAAGATGAGCAGAGTAAACTACAGGCGGTAGCCTTGCGTTTGTACCGACTTGATTTTGTGGCGACTATCCGAACGGGAGAGAACGAGTACACGAAAGTATTGATAGAGGTTCAAAAAGCATTGAAAGTGGCAAATCTCCGGCGATTCAGAAAATACATTGCCGAACAGTACAGGCGAGACGATATTATTGAGAACAAAAAAGATACTTTGCCGATCATCGCTATCTACATTTTAGGTTTCGAACTGCCTGAGATTTCGACGGCGTGCGTTCGTGTGAACAAGAATTATTACGATGCTGTCCATAAAATGTTTATTGACATTAAAAGTCATTTTATCGAACGTGTAATGCACGACTGCGTAGTAGTGCAAGCTCGCAGGATAGAGAAAGATCTTTACGCGACGCATTTGGATAAATTGTTGAGTGTGTTTGAACAGGAGTATTTTTTTGAGGAAGAAATGACGAAAGACTACCGTCATTTGATTGATGACGAAAATATTCGTCGGATGACCGACATTTTGCATTATTGCGCTTCCGATATTGATGAACGCAAGCGGATAGAAGCCGAACATGAAGCTTGGGAAACGTATCAGGAGTTATTGGAATCGACAGAGAAAGATAATCTGCAAAAAATAGAAAGGCAGATGAAAGAAATTGCCGAAAAAGAAGCCGCCCTTGCCGAAAAAGACGCAATTCTTGCCGAGAAAGATGCAGTTCTTGCCGAAAAAGATACCGCCCTTGCTCGTGAACGTGCTGAAAAAGAAGTTTTGTTAGCCGAACTCGCCCGTCTAAAACGGTAATTTTTCCTGCCCCCTATAAAGCCAATACTCTATAAATCAAAACTGTTTACACGGAGGGCTTCAGAACCGAAAGATAACTCCCAATAAAAAGGCTGCTTCTACTTTTGAAACAGCCTTTTTTTCATGCACGGTTGCGTATGCAACCGATCGGTACGGCGCTATTCGTCGTGGTCGTCTTCGCCTTCATGATCGTGGTCATGGTCGTGATTGTCTTCGTGGCTCAGTTCGACATTCACAACGACGTTCGCTTCGTTTCCGGCGGCATCCGTACAGTAAACCATAAAGTGGTAATCGCCTGGAGTTGCATTTTCCGGAATACTGATTTCATGATGGTGGATACTTGCGTTCTTTTTTCCGGCAATGTCGGTATCCCATTTATCATTGTCGTACTCGAAAGGAACGGTTTCCGTTTCTTCGTCGGACTTTTCATGTCCGTGCCCGTCGAAATTATGGTGAATATTCACTTTGTACGACTGAAGGGCAACGTCATCCTCCAGTTCCATTTCAAAATGTACCGTGCCGCCGATTTTCAACACATCGTCTTCTGCCGGTTCTATCAGCGTAATGACGGGTTTAGTGGTGTCGCCGTCTTTCTTACACGAAGAAACAAGAACGGTTACGGTTGCCATCAGGCAAATATAAAGAGAAAAAATAAGTGTTTTCATACTATTATTTATTTAATATTTTGTTTAAAAGGTATTTTAATAAGAATTTGAAAGTTTCGTCCCGGTTCGGGGATTTCCACTTTCCTGTAAAAACTAAGATGATTGTAATATTTTTTGTTCAGCAGATTGTTCAGCGACAGGCTGACGTCCGCATGGATTTTTCCCAGCGGGATACAGGCTGTAGCACGCACATGAAACAGGTTTGCGCCGGCGGTGGGATCTTCGTTTTTCGCTATCCGGAGTTGGGCGGCAATACACTGCCATTCCGTTTCCACCTGTGCATGTTTCCCTTTCCAGCTCAGCGCATGACGCATGGAGGCAGGCGGAGAGAAACTCAAGGCAACCTGTTCGTCCAGATTGCGGGTGTAAACGTACTCGGCGGAAGCGTGGTAACCGAACCATCGCAGGAAGTCGATACCGCCGGCTATCTCCCCGCCGGCAAAGAGGGCTTTCACGCCGGTGTAGCGGTAAATCTGTCCCGCGTGGGGCAGCACAGACCATTTGCCGGAAGGTTTCAGGTAGATATAATTACCGAACCAACTCGCAAAAGGCGATACGGAAACCGACCATCCGCCGTGTTCGCAGGCGTATGAAACGTCCAGTTGCCAGCCCCGCTCTGAGGAAAGAGATGGATCGCCCTGTTCGTGGCGGAAAGTGCCGTGATGCACGCCGTTTGACGCAAGCTCGTTTGCTCCCGGAAGACGGAAACTGCGTCCCAGATTGGCTTTCAGCCAGTGTTCGTCCGCAGGGTTCCATATAATGCCCAGCGAACCCGACCAGTTTCCGAAGCGGCTGTTAACGGGATAACTGCGCCACCGGAAGGCGGCTATCGTTTCATCGGTATAACCGCGTTTCGAAAGATATGCTTCCAGATAACCGTCCGTATATGCCGAAATATCCGTTCGTCCCTCGTCATAGCGGACGCCGCCGCTGACAGACAGGTTGCTGCGCGGATGCCATGCCGTAAGCCAGAACAGACCGCCGGTGAAACGCCAGTATTCCGGCAGCAGGAACGAATATCCGGCAATACGGTTCTGCTGGTACTGCATGTCCCAGCCGGCAGTATGTTCCCATACGGGCGACGGCGTCCATTGCAGTTTCGCCGACAGGCTGTACGTTTGCAGGCTGAAAACAAGTTCCTTGTCGGGATCGTGTTCCGGCGCGGGCTGCGTTCCGTAGTGCGTATGGAAGGTGCTCCATTCCTCGCGATGGTTGTTCTGATAGCCGGCGTCCAGCACAACGGACAGGTTTCCTGCCGTGTATTGCTGCCGTGCGGACGCTTTCAGGTGATTGACCGTACTGTAAGGCAGCCCCGCATCGCGCGGATTGCCGTCGTCCTCCAGACGGGAGGCGTCGGGAATGCCGTGAGCTCCGGCGAAAAAGCCGGTTTTCTGGTACACGTTGCTCACCGAGTATTGAGAAAGATACGCCCCTTTCCGGTATGCGGCATGTAACGCCGCATCACGCTCGAATCCGGCGGTATTTTTCAACCTCCGTCCGTACACCGGCAACAGTTGAGTAAGATAAACAACGGTATCCGCCGGAATACGGTAATCTCCGAAATCCTGCCCCGAATACCTTATCTTGGCATACCAGGCGTCCTTTTTGAAGCCGATCATCACGCTTTCGCCTATGCTGCTGTTGACGGATTTGCCCAACAGCGCAGCCTCGCCGAAAATCCGGTTTTCGGGTGGCGGCGGTAAATGAGCAATCTCAATGGCTCCGCCCATCGCATCGCTGCCGTATAGGAGCGATGCGGGACCTTTGCGGACAATGACACGTTCCACGTTGAAAGCGTCTGTTTCCAGACCGTGATCGGCGCCCCACTGCTGTCCTTCCTGTTTAATGCCGTTTTCCGTTACCGAAATACGGTTAAATCCCATCCCCCGGATCATGGGCTTGGAAAAACCCGAACCTATGTCCATGGAATGAATGCCCGGCATGTGTTCCAATGCCTGCACGAGATTGCCCGTAAAATGATCGCGCAAAAAAACGCTTCCGATTACATCGACTTCCAACGCCGATTGACGCCGGACAAACTGCCTGTAGGAATCGTTAATATCCACTTCCTTCAGGCGGAGAGTCCGTATGGAATCCGTTTCCTGTGCCTTTACGTGCAACATGCAGAACAATACGCACACTGCCGGAAGATATCCGATACGCATACTGCTTGCTTGCCTGTTGATAAATATATTGATATTGATAAAAAGGGCAGTCTGCTGACGTCTGCCCTGCAAAAACCGGAAGTGTCAAACGGCAGGCGGTCCCCGCACAAGACAGGGACAGATGAAACGGAGAAAAGGTTTGTCCCCGCATACGGCAGTCCGGATAGCGCCGCACGCCGTGACGACGGCAAGTTCCGTCTGTTCCGCTTCCGTAAAGGAGAACAGCGCAAACTGACACACCGGACAGTTGTCGCTGTCGTGGTGTTCGTGTCCGTCGCAACCGATACAAACCGCATTCATACGGTGCACATGGACGGACTTTACAACAAAAGGCAACATCAATACGGCTATTAACAGCCATACCCTGATGATTTTATTTCCTGCCTTCTTTTTCATCTCCATCCAAAGTGAATAACCGGACAAAATTAGATGAATATCTTAAAATTTCCAAGCGCATGAAATGATTTTTTTACGGAAGAAGAAATATCGGTTTATTATTTTTCGTAACTTTGCCTCTTTAATTGAAGTAATACCTAAAAACAAAACAAGACATGAGTGTAAAATTTGAAATTCGATATTCATCGCATCCCGAAGACGCCAAACATTACGATACCCAAAAATTGAGGAAAGAACACTTGATGGAAAGCGTTTTTACCGAAGACGATATCAACATGGTCTATTCCATGTACGATCGTTTGATTGTAGGCGGCGCATTTCCGGTGAACAAAACTCTTCTTCTGGAAAGCATCAGTCCTTTGAAAGCGCCCAATTTTCTGCATCGCAGGGAGCTTGGCGTCATCAATACGGGCGGAACGGGAAGAGTGACCGTCGGCGGACAGGTATATCTACTTGGTCACAAGGAAGCGTTATATGTAGGTTGCGGCGATCATGAAGTATCTTTTTCCGGCGAAGACAGCCGGCAGCCGGCTAAGTTTTATTTCAATTCGGCGCCGGCGCACCGTTCATGTCCTACCCGTAAGGTGACTCTCGCCGACGCAATAGTGATGGAAGCCGGCGCTCCGGAAACGTCCAATGCAAGGAGAATTAACCGGCTGCTGGTTCGCGAAGTACTTGAAACCTGCCAGTTACAGATGGGCATGACGGAACTCCTTCCGGGAAGCGTTTGGAATACCATGCCGGCACATACCCATTTGCGCCGAATGGAGGCCTATTTCTATTTCGAAGTGCAACAAGGACAGGCGATCTGTCATTTCATGGGAGAACCGGATGAAACAAGGCACTTGTGGATGAAAAACGAACAGGCAGTCATTTCGCCCGCGTGGTCTATTCATTCGGCTGCGGGAACTGCCAATTACACCTTTATTTGGGGAATGGCAGGCGAAAACCTTGATTATAGCGATATGGATACCGTAGCGACGGACGGCCTGCTGTAATTGACGCCGAGCATAATCGACCGTTTTGAAAATTTCGTAATCCTGTTTAATTACCGGAATGTTAATCACTTTCCGATGCAAAAATTCCGGAATATATTTCTCAGCACTTCTTCCGTATGAATTTGTTGTCCGGTTATCTGTCCCAGTTGGTTTATACATTCGCGGACGTCTTGGACGATCAGGTCGCCCGGAGCGCCGGTTTCCAGCCCTCGAATCACTTGCCGGACGGCTTCCGAAGCTTTGGTCAGCGCCTCGTAGTGGCGCAGGTTGCTGACGATGACGTCGTTTTCGCCTGTTGCGGGGATGCAAGCGATGAGTTTCTCCTCCAGTTTGTCCATCCCTGCGCCTGATTGGGCGGATATGACAACGACGTCGTGATGGCCGGCTTGATACATGGCCTGTTTTTCCGGAAGGCATTCCGGCGGGAGCCGGTCGGCCTTGTTGAGGACGAGGATCAGTTGTTGGGTATCCGAGAGATGCGTTTTTTCATAAATGGCTTCGGGAAGGATGCCGTTGCCGGTCAAGTCGATTACCCACAGAATAACGGCGGCTTCTTCCATTTTGCGGAAAGTGCGTTCGATGCCTAACAGTTCCAGCCTGTCGGCGGTGTTGCGGATGCCGGCGGTGTCGATAAAGCGGAACAGGACGCCCCCCATGACAACAGTGTCTTCAATGGCGTCGCGGGTAGTGCCGTGGACGTCGGATACAATGGCTCTCTCCTCGTGAAGCAGGCGATTGAGCAGCGTCGATTTTCCGGCGTTGGTTTCGCCGATGATGGCTACGGGGATTCCGTTTTTGATGACGTTGCCTGTCGCGAAAGAACCGGACAGGCGGTTGATGACGTCTTCAATATGAGAAGCCAGCGAGAGCAGCTGCCGGCGGTCGGCAAATTCTACCTCTTCTTCGCTGAAATCCAGTTCCAGTTCCATCATGGTGGCGAAATGCAGCAAATCATCGCGCAGGCGGGCAAACATGCTGCTGTAATGTCCCCGCATCTGCTGCATGGCCATGCGGTGTGCCGCCGCCGATGATGAAGCGATCAGGTCGCCCACCGCTTCTGCCTGCGAAAGGTCAAGTTTCCCGTTCAAAAAGGCGCGTTGCGTAAATTCTCCGGCAGTGGCCATCCTGCAACCGTTGGCCAGCAGCAGTTTCAGAATCTCCTGCTGTATGAATGGCGATCCGTGACAGGAAATTTCTACGGTATCTTCGCCGGTGTAGGAAGAAGGGGCGCGGAAAACCGTTACTAACACTTCGTCGATGACCTTGTTCGCTTTTACCACATTTCCGAAGATGATTTTATTTTTAACCGATGGATCCGTCAGGGAGATCCCCTTTCGGACAGGGATGAACAGGTTGTTACATGCCGCGATTGCACGGTCGCCGGAAATGCGGATCACTGCTATCCCTCCCTGTCCGGAAGGGGTCGAAACGGCGCAGATGGTTGAGGACGGCAACATAGTCATACCGGAATGATGAACGCAGGCGACAGTCAGGCGCTTTTTAGAGGGCACGGCTCAAGCCGAGCGGACGATGCGTTCCACCGCTTCAACGGTTTCCTCCCTTTTGCCGAAAGCGGTCAGACGCACAAAACCTTCGCCGCTTTTGCCGAAACCCGAACCGGGCGTAGTGACGATTTGCAGTTCGTTCAGTAAATAATCGAAGTATTCCCATGAAGACTTTCCGTCGGGCGTCTGTAGCCAGATGTAGGGCGCATTGACGCCTCCGAAGGCTTTCATGCCGGCCTTTTCCAGACCCGTCCGGATGATTTTTGCATTCTCCATGTAAAAATCAATGGTTTCGCGGATCTGCTGTTTGCCTTCGGACGAATAAACCGCTTCCGCAGCTCGCTGGACAATGTATGCGGTACCGTTAAATTTGGTAGACTGCCGGCGTTTCCACAACTCATTCGGAGAAACTTCCGATCCGTCGTTGGCGTATGCCTTCAACTCATGCGGAATCACCGTATAGCCACAACGGACGCCGGTAAATCCGGCTGTTTTCGAGAAACTCCGAAATTCAATCGCAACTTTTGTCGCTCCTTCAATCTCGAAAATGCTGTGAGGAACATCCTTTTCGGTGATGAAAGCCTCGTAAGCAGCGTCATACAGCAGTAATACCCGGTTTTCTACGGCATAATCCACCCATTTTTTAAGTTCCTTCCGGGTCAAAGTCGTTCCGGTCGGGTTATTCGGATAGCAGAGATAGACCACGTCCGCGTGTTTTTTGGGAAGTTCGGGAACGAAACCGTTTTCCGCCGTGCACGGAAGGTATTCGATACCGCTCCACTGTCCGTCCGTCAGCGTTCCCGCACGCCCCGCTATCACGCTGGTATCGACATATACCGGATATACGGGATCGGTAACGGCAACCGTATTGCCGGCGCCCAGTATGTCGCCGATATTGCCGGTGTCGCTTTTGGCGCCGTCGCTGACGAAAACTTCGCCGGCGTCAATGGGAATGCGGCGAGCATGGAAATCATTTTTCACAATCGCTTCTATCAGGAAATCGTACCCGTAATAAGGCGCATATCCGCGCATGGTTTTTTCCGAAGCCATTTCCAGCGTGGCGTCCTGCAACGCTTTAATGACTGCCGGCGCCAGCGGCCGCGTCACATCGCCGATTCCGAGGCTGATCACCGGCCGGTCAGGATGGGCGGACCTGTAAGCGCTTACTCTTTGCGCAATCTCTGCAAATAAGTAACTTCCGGGCAACCGGAGAAAATTTTCATTAACTAAGGCCATATTTTAAAATTGTCAATTGATGATACTTTTATAAATTTTCACAAAAATACGGTTTTCTTTTATAAATTGCAGAATTTACGGATTATTTTGGCCAAATCTTTTTTTGAGGCGCTAT
>JAIRLS010000180.1 GCA_031259205.1 Bacteroidales bacterium
GATTATATGTGAGAAAAATCGACATTTTTTTAATTGGTTCTTTTTATTTTAATAACGGGGCAAATGTAAAACATGATTTTTCAAAATCCAAATTTTTTTGAAAAAAAATGAAAAAAAAATTGAAATAGCTGGTCGGATTTTCATAAATACGTCAAGATAAAGCGTTTAAAAAAGAAAAAACTTCGTGAAAATTCGCGTCCCTGCGGGACTTTTAAGAAGGATGGGAAGAAAGCGGGAAACAAAACCCGGATAAAAGATGAAATAGTCCACTGACCCATAGCGCCTCAATAAAAGAATTAACTCAAAAATAAGGATTGAATCCTGCATTTTTTGAGCCGGCGTCATGTTTTTGTTCCGATGGCACGCGACTTTTTCGACACAGGTGAATGTCCCGTCATGCCTGCACCTGCCGAACACGAAGGGTATATCTTTTTTCTAAAAAGTACACCCTTCGCAGTCAGTCATTGCCGTTATGGAGGGCCTCGTTCGTCGCAGGGGGAGTCAGGCCGGCGTGTCGAACGAAATCAGTATCCTGAACACTTTTGCGGGATTGGCTTTCCATGCGTCAAGCGCTACTTGCGCTTCCGACGGCGGATATATACCTGTGATGAGTTTTTCGACCGGACAGTTGCCGCGTTTCAGGTATTTCATCACGGCGCGGAAATCGGCAGGCATGGCGTTGCGCGAGCCGCGAATATCAAGTTCTTTCTGCACGAACCATTTTGTGTCGAAGGCTATTTCCGCCTTTGCGTAGCCGATGCAGGCGATGCGTCCGGTGAAGGCGACTTCTTCGACGGCCATGCGGTAAGTGGCCGACGCGCCGACGGCTTCTATCACAACGTCGGCGCCGGCGCCGCTCGTGAGCGATTGCATGCGTTCGTGCACGTCTTCCTTTTGCGAGTTGATGACGTATGCCGCGCCGAGTTGCCCGGCCAGCGCCAGTTTGTCGTCGTCCATATCCACGGCGATGGTTTTGGCGCCGCGTAAAGCCGAGCGTACGACAGCGCCAACGCCGATCATGCCGCAACCGACGACCATGACGGTGTCCGAATCGGTGACGGCAGCCCGCGACACGGCATGGAAGCCTACGCTCATCGGCTCGACCAGACAAAAGTCGCGGCACGGGATTTGCTCGTCGGCAATCACCTTTTCCCACGGGACGGCAAGGTATTCGCACATTGCGCCGTCGCGCTGCACGCCGAGCGTCCGGTTGTGCCGGCATGCGTTCGGACGCCCGTTGCGGCACGACGGACAGTCGCCGCACGCCGTGTACGGATTGATCGTGCAGGACATGCCTGCTTTCAGGCTTTCGGGCGTATTTTCGCCGACGGCCTCAATGACTGCGCCGATCTCGTGGCCGGGAATGACGGGAAGCCGCGCCATGGGATTTTTACCGAGGTAGGTATTCAGATCTGAGCCGCAGAATCCTGCGTATTTAATTCTTACCAGCGTTTCGCCTGCTGCCGGCACGGGTTTGCATACGTCGACGAGCCGCACCTCGCCTGCCCGGATGATTTGTATTGCTTTCATTTTTCGGTTTCTTTCATTTTCTGTTTGTTCCCTGCGATGGACACGTCATTCCGTCATTCGTTCTGCAATGAAGGGTAACGGGGCCTGCCTGCGATGGACGACTTGTTTAACATGCGCTTCAACGCGCAATTGGTCGGGACTGTTCTTCGTTAAATTTTTCCTGTTCGTCAATCGCTTTTATATCTTTTCAGCAACGATTCGGTGTTCCGAGCCGTTGACTTTACACAGTATCCATATTTTCCCGTCCTTTTCCCGGACGATTTGGAAATCCGTAACCGGAACTGTTCCTTCTTCCGTTCTCATCAACGGGGAACTACCCCACTCTATCAACCGGAACTCCATCCCATTCAATGAGGCATAGCCCCTTCCTGAATAGATTTAGCCTGTTCTGCTACTAACTTTTCCTTTTCCTGTAGTTCTTTCATGTAATCATCTTCCAGTTCCATCTCTTTCCGTATATCTTCGCTTTCAAAGGCCATCCGTAAACGGCGCATAATTGTGCGGCATGCTTCAGAAAAATCTTCATCTTCCACATCCAATATATGAGGATTCTTCGTTACGTTTTCCTGGTCAAAGATGCTTAACAATTTCTCAAGATCATTCCGGCGGCGTTGTATGTGTTGGTTGATCTGTTTTATCTGTATAATCCATGACAAATGGTACAAACTTGTTATGAACTCATTATCAGGCACGTTCAAAATCTCTCCTGTCGATACATCTTCTATTTGATTCTCAACCTTTATTGCAGGATATCCGGAAACATCTATCTCGTGACTAATCAGAAAAATACGATATATCTGTCTGGCGTCTCCTTCGTAGCCAAATTTATATGTGTTTTTCCGGTTCTGATAATACAAGCCCGGATAGCATTGGAATTTCACAATATCCAAAACTGATTTCGCCTTTTGCAATTCTATGACAACCACTTTGAAATCTCCTCCCTCAAGAGCTATCTTAGCGAAAAGATCAAACCGGCATACCGTAAAAAACGTATCTTCGTTATTTCCAGCATCATTACCCTCCTTTTTCTTTTCAGGTGTCGGGTGTCGAATTATTCGCTCCTGATCAGAATACGCTAACTCTACCACTTCTTCTTCAATGATTATTGATAAAAATAATTTTGCCACCTTCTCGTCTTCCATCATGTATTTAAAGACTACATCGTATATGGGATTTGCTATATACATATTTTCTATAATTTAAATCAGGCCGCAAGTTACATGAAAAACATGAGTTTTCCAAACGCATAAAATAAAAAAAGTTTTTTTGGTTAATTTTTTTTTAAGGCGCTATGGGTCAACGGATTGTCCATTGATGGTTTGTTTCCCGCTTTCTCCCATCCCTCTTAAAAGTCCTTTGACTGCGTCGATTTTCAATTCAGATTGTACGGACGGAGTAAAATCTTGTCCGTATTATTTCCACAGGTTCTACCTGTGATATTTATTTACTTTTGTTTTGTTTGAGCATTTCTTCCATTTGCTTTTTTAATTCTTCTATTTCTTTGTCCTTTTCTTCTACTATTTTGTCCTTTTCTTGAATAGATTTAGCCTGTTCTGCTACTAATTTTTCTTTTTCCTGAATAGATTTAGCCTGTTCCGCTACCAATCTTTCTTTTTCGGCTACTAATCTTTCCTTTTCTGCTACCAATCTTTCCTTTTCCTGAATAGATTTAGCCTGTTCCGCTACCAATCTTTCCTTTTCCTGTAGTTCTTTCATGTAATCATCTTCCATTTCCATCTCTGTCTGTATATCTTCGCTTTCAAAGGCCATCCGTAAACGGCGTACAATTATACGGTATGCTTCAGGAAAGTCTTCATCTTCCACATTCAATATATGATGATTCTTCGTTAAGTTTTCCTGATCAAAGATGCTTAACAATTTCTCAAGATCATTCCGGCGACGTTGTTTGAGTTGCTTTATCTGTATAATCCATGACAAATGACTCAAACTTGATATGAAATCATTATCTGACACGTTCAAAAGCTCGCATGTCGATACATCTTCTATTTTATTATCAACCCGTATTACTGGATGTCCCGAAATACCTATCTCGTGACCAAGCAGAAAAATACAATATATCTGTCTGGCTTTTTCTTCATTGCCAACTTTATACGTGTTTTGCCGGTTCTGATAATGCAAGCCCAGATAGCGTCGAAATCGCATAATATCCGAAGCTAATTTCGCCTTTTGCAATTCTACGACAACTACTTTGAATCCGCCTCCCGCAAGAGCTATCTTAGCGGAAAAATCAAACCGGCATACCGTAAAAAACGTCTCTGCGTTATTCTCACCATCATTATCATCCGCTTTCTTTTCGGGTTTCGGCTGTCGAATTATTCGTTCCTGAGCAGAAAACGCTAACTCTATCACTTCTTCTCCAATGATTGCCGATAAAAATAATTTTGCAACCTTTTCGTCTTCCATCATGTACTTGAAGACCACATCGTATATGGGATTGGCTATATGCATATTCTTTATAATTTAAATTAACGCTGCAAAGATACAATTTAATTATGAATTATGAATTTAAACCACAGAGGACACAAAGATAAGAACAGAGGCAGGAAAGTACAAAATTATGCAAAGATACTACTTTGGACTGAATTGGAGACACAAGGTTTCGCTGGTGGGCCTAAACAACATCATATACACCGGGAAAGCCTAAAGCCGTGTAGTGAACGGTACTGTTATAGAGGATATAAATCAAAAAAGCCAGAGTAACCCGGCTTTTTTGAAAATTTAAATATTATGGTCATCTTATATCAACGTTATTCTTTCACAAATCGACTTGTGGTTATCACTTTGTTGTTTTCTATTACGTTCAGCAAATAAGAACCTTGAGCATAATTTTGAACATCAATTTTTATTTGCGTTCCGTTTATCGGATATTCTCCTATTTTACGCGCCAGATAATCGTATACGATTACCGTTCCCTGTGTTTCTTTGGCTACTTGAACGGTGATTGCGTCTTTTGAAGGATTAGGATATACGCTCATT
>JAIRLS010000203.1 GCA_031259205.1 Bacteroidales bacterium
CTCGCCGTTCATCGTTCAATAACGAGAACTTTCTTTTACATCCTGCCGTTTGTGGCAGCAATGTTTTTCCCGTCCTGCCGGTCGGGTAATTCCGGAGAGCCGGTATCGGCCGAGTTGGCGCACTATCACGGGCGAAACATACCGTGTATCAACGGCCGGTACTGTCCTCCCGTTGTCTATTCGCCTCCGTTCAGCATTTCGCGCTTTCCGCACGGGGAAGACGGGCGAATCAATTACGCCAATTTTGCCAAAGCGGGGATTGATCCGGTAGAGATGCACATCGAACTGCGCAATGCGTGGAATCCGGACGGCACGCTGAACATCCCCATGGTCAGGTATGAACTGATCAATATCTTGGAGGGCATTCTTGTCATCAATCCCAAGGCCTGCTTTCAGGTCAGGCTGGATCTCCACGCGCCTCGCTGGTGGCTGTCGAAATATCCCGGAGAGCGGGTCGAGTATGCCCGGGGGCCGGTTGACTTCAACGTGTCCAACGACATTATACGCGCCCCCAACGCCAGCCTGGCTTCGGAACAGTGGAAAAAAGACGCCTCGCAAATCCTGAAACAGTTCCTGGACTATCTCAACACAACAGACGTCGGGCAGCGCGTTTACTCCTTCATGCTGGGCGGCGGATGCGGCAGCGAATGGCAC
This sequence comes from Bacteroidales bacterium, assembly GCA_031259205.1. GTDB lineage: Bacteria > Bacteroidota > Bacteroidia > Bacteroidales > UBA4181 > JAIRLS01. The sequence continues at coordinate 655 of JAIRLS010000203.1, forward strand.
TATTTCGGTTACAAGGAAGAACCGGATACGGGCGAAGCGATGACCGTGCGTTTCCGCAATTGGCTGTCGGATAAATACGGTACGGACAGGGCCTTGCAGGAAGCGTGGAACAACCCGAAGGCCACGATCGCCGCCGCCACCGTTCCCGACATGGAAGAACGCCGGTACAACACGGGCGTCTTCCGCGATCCGCAAAAGGAACGCCGGATCATCGACTATTTCCACTGTCACCAGGAAACGGTGGAAGGCGTCATCAACTATTTCACCAGGTTTCTCAAGGAAAACTGGCCGCGCAAGGTGCTGGTCGGGCTGTTCAACGGCTACCTCTTTTATGACAACGATTTTAATGCCAACGGGCATCTTTATTTCGACCGCCTGCTTGACAGTCCGTACATTGACTTTTTCGCCGGCCCCTACAACTACAGCAGACAGGCGAGGAACCTGGGCGGTACAAGCCAGCAGCGTACGCTGGTGGAATCGGTTAACCTGCACGGCAAACTGTTCATGACCGAACAGGACCGGATTTTGCATCCGATCACTCAGTCGCGCCCCAGCGAAACCGTGCTTAAAAACGACGACGAAAGCATTGCCACGCTGCGCACCAATTTCGCCCAGTTAGTCAGTCGCGCTTCAGGATACTGGTTTATGGAATTCAGCGGTTTTCCGGGTCCTCCCTATGGGTGGCATCTGCCGCTGAAGGAGGTGACCGGCAATTTCAATACGCCGGCCATCATGGCGGAAATCAAACGCCAGCAAACCTTCTGCGCCGAAATGATACACCGCGACTACGAATCCGCCGCGGACGTGGCCTTTTTCTACGATTTCAACACGTATTACTACATGGCCGAAGGAGGTAACCTCCAGACACGCGAAATCGAACATGCCTCCAACAATGGAACCGTCTCCGATGCCTACCGCAGCGGCGCCTCCTTTGATACGTACCTCTTCAGCGACCTGCAACGGATAGACCTCGCCAAATACAAGGCGGTCGTTTTTGCCACAACCTACTGCATGAGCGACGCCGAGATGGATTTCATCAACCGGGAAGTCAAAAAAGACGGTCGCACGGTGATTTTCAGCTACGCGCCCGCCTATACGGACGGCGACAGATTGGACATTCACCGCATCGGCAAAATTACGGAGATGGACGTCCGTTCCTTCCGGATGGATGATACCCCGCCGATGGTGACCGTCAACGGCAGGGATTACGGCCTGCTGTCGTCCGACCTGTCAACGGACGGCTCGACAGGCCGCGTGCCGATCAGTCCGCTGTTTGCCATAAACGATCCGCAGGTGGAGGCGCTGGGATATTACAAGGATTCGCAGACGGTTGCCGTTGCGCAAAAAAAACAGGCCGGTTATACGGTGGTCTATTCCGCCCTGCCGCTGCGCGATCCGGACTTGATGCGCCGGCTGTTTCGCGAAGCGGGAGCGCATATTTACAATGACGACAACGATGTGATCATTGCCGGCGGCGGAATTGTCTGTCTTGCGACGAAGGAAGGCGCGGGTGGCAAACGCACTCTTCGCCTGCGCAACGGAAAAGAGGTGGAACTGGAAATGGCGCCGGCCTCCCCTGTCATTCTGGATGCACAAACCGGAAATAGTTTGTTTCATTGAAATACGGCCTTCGACCGTGCGGAAAGAGATGAGGGCAGAATGACACTGCGGAGAAAAAATCGGTTCTACCGGAAATTGTGTGGAAACAATTTTGATGTTTGCGATATTTGAGTATTCTTTGCGGGTAGTTTTCCGGTTGGAAAATAAAACTATATTTTGGTTAATTCTTTTTTTGAGGCGCTATGAAAAACAATTCTTCTGACCTCTACGAAGGCACGAATGTAGAAGCGAAAGCCATCCGCTTTGTGGAACGTCCTTTCAGGACTTTTAACTCAACTTGGCATCAACTAAAAATAAAACTCTGACTGTCATGATTATAGCTTGTGCCCCCATCGATTATGGGGGACTACGGATTTTCCATCACGTTTAACTATTTGATATTCAATATATAATTATCATTGGGCAAAGTTACGAAAAAAAATTGAGTCTGCAAAGAGCCAACTAA
>JAIRLS010000256.1 GCA_031259205.1 Bacteroidales bacterium
GGGAAAAATATATCTTTGGGTCGTATTTAAAACAATAGATGATCATGGCACGTTACCTTGACCCTAAAAACGATTTGCCCTTCAAGCGGATTTTCGGCGAGCATCCCGACCTGCTGAAGAGTTTTCTCAATGCGTTGATGCCGCTGGAATCCGGTCAGCAGATAGAAAGTCTGGAATATCTTTCGGCGGAGCAGGTGCCGGAGAATCCGGCCAAGAAGAACTCCATTGTGGACGTTCGCTGCAAGGACAATTTCGGACGGCAGTTTATCGTAGAAATGCAAATGGCGTGGAGCAAATCCTTTTCCAGCCGGATAGTGTTCAACGCCTCGAAGGCGTACGTGCGGCAGATGGACAGGAGCGAGCATTACTATCTGTTGCAGCCGGTCTATGCGCTGTCAATACTCGACGATACCTTCGACAAAAAGACGCCGGAGTTTTACCATCATTACCGGATAGTGAACTACCGGAACACGGAAGAAGTGATCAAAGGCTTGGAGTTTGTTTTGGTGGAGTTGCCCAAGTTCAGGCCGGAGAAGTGGTCGGATCGCCGGATGGCGGTGTTGTGGCTTCGTTTTTTGAAGGAAGTGAGCGATGCTCGAGAATCTGTTGTTCCCGCCGATTTGAAGGAGGACGCAGATATACGCAAAGCGCTGGACATGTGTGAGGAGGGCGCCTTCACGGAAGCCGAGCTGGCCGCCTACGAAAAATACCGGGACATCGTATATACCGAGAAGGCGCTTTACGCCGAATTTCATGAAGAAGGCGAAGCAAAAGGCGAAGCAAAAGGAAGAGCGAAAGGGAGAGCGGAAGGACGAGCGGAAGGTATGGCGGAAGGCGAAGCAAAAGGACGAGCGGAAGGCGAAGCAAAAGGAAGAATGGAAAGTTTAACCGGCGTTGTTCTCAACTGTAAGCGTAATGGTTTCTCTTTGGAACAAATACAGGCGGCAACCGGTCTCGACGAGAAAAAAATCGTGGAAATTCTTCATTCAAACAGTGAAGGGTGAACCGGGTTTTGAACCCTGAAGGGAGGGGGAATTTAATTTTTCCGAAATTCATAAAAGGCAAATGTTACCAATATGAATACGCTGAGCAGGCAGTAAAACAATCTTTTGTCCGACGCGGCACTTTGCTTTTTCAGGGCATAGCCTGTCAAGTCGGCAGGGAGTTCGCGTATATCCGGCATATCGTTGAAATGCCATTTGCTCAAAATAGTGCCTTTTTTGAGCAGAACAAGTCCGGGATTGGCGCGTATGACGGTTTTCAGCGTGATGCCGTCGGTAAAACAAAATTCGTAGGATAGCCCCAATTGCGATTTTATGGAATGAATTTCATCTTGCAGGGAAGCGGTGAGGCAATAAAAACGGTGGCCATTGTCGCGACAAAATTGCGCAATACCGTCGGCTTGTTGCAGGGCTTTGCGGTTGCTTTCGTCGAGACGGCAGGCAATTAACAGAAAGGTATATCTGTCGTCGGTTAACAGTTCTTCGGTGATATCGACGCCATCTTCGACAGTAGTAACAGAGAAATCATGAATAGGCGGTTGATAGCCTTTTTTGACCAGTCGTGACCGGGTATCTTTCCATATCCATGTAGAATCATTCCACGGATAATCCTGTTCGGAAAAGACTTTTACCACACCGTCCTTTTCATAATACAAAGTAGTTTCAAACTCGTCGGCAGGCACTCCTTCGGGAATGGTCATATCTTGCGGGATGTTGACGCCTACACTGTAGGGACGGAAATCGAACAGCGGCAAATGGCGGTATCCATGCAGCGAAATGCCGGTAATGGCTACGGCTATGGCCGCAACGCAAACCCACTCGGTCACCGGACGATAAACCGGAACAAATTTATTACGCCTCACAAATACAATGATGGCCAATGCAGTCAAGAGGAGGTTTTTGATAAAAGTTTGCAAGTTGGTCAATATCAATGCGTCGCCGAAACATCCGCAGTCCGTGACAGGGTTGGTGAACAGCAGGATGAGGGTGAGCGGGGTATAAAATGCCATGAATAACAGGACTGCCCAGGCCGATACGTTCATACGCAACCGCAATACCAGCGCCACGCCAATAAGGGTTTCGGCGGTGTTCTGTAAAAGGGCCAGCACAAAAGCCGACGGCGATAAAGCCGTCAAATGAAAAGCGGTAAAATAATCCAAAAACTTGTAAGTAGAACCTAACGGGTCTATCTCTTTGACAAAACCTGAAAAAATAAACACCACACCTAATAAGATACGGGCAACATCGGCTAAAATTTTCATTTCGATTATCTTTTTTAATATTACCGGTTGGGATTCCGGCATCAAAGATACATTTTTTTTGTTTCTTTTCATCATCTGACGGAAAAAATGTTGTAATTTGGCAGTTGGATTTTTCCGTGAATATCGAATGATTTTTACATATAATTACTTGACAGGCAATGTGTTTTTTGAACATCTGTGCATGTTGATACTTTGTATTGCTGCGCTTATTTTTCCTGTTGTTGCACAGGAAAGGTCGGAGGTGTTGCGGACAGTAGTCATTGACCCGGGGCATGGCGGCAAAGATTCGGGAGCGCCGGGCTTGTATTCGAAAGAAAAAGACATTGTACTGGATATTGCGCTACAGTTGGGAGAACTGATCCGGCAGGAATTTCCGGAAGTGAATGTTGTTTTTACCCGTAAAAAGGATGTGTTTGTGGATTTGTCGAAACGCGGCGATATAGCCAATAAAGCGCAAGCCAACCTGTTTATTTCCGTTCATGCCAATGCGAATCCGAAAAAAACGGCCTTCGGCGCCGAAACGTATGTGATGGGCAACAGTAAAACGGAAGAAAACATGGCTGTGGCCAAACTCGAAAACGCGGTGATCCTGATAGAAGAGGATTATACCGAACGTTATGAAGGTTTTGACAACTCCACCGAATCCTACATTTATTTTTCGCTGGTGCAAAATGCCTACCTGAACCAGAGTTTGAGTTTTGCCGCCGAAGTGCAGGAACAGTTTAAAATAACGGCCAACCGCACCGACCGTGGAGTGAAACAAGCTAATTTTGTGGTTTTATGGAAAACTGCCATGCCGAGTGTGTTGGTAGAAGTGGGTTTTATCTCCAATGAAGAGGAAGAAAAGTATTTAATGTCGGAGGAAGGTAAAAATCAATTGGCTACATCTATTTTCAACGCTTTTTGCGCCTACAAGTTAAATATCGACGAACGCGGCGTTGCCGGTCTGGGAAATGTCCGGCTGAAAGAGGAGGAAGAGGAATCCAAATCTTCGGACAGGCATCCGGAAGCAGCCTCTGTCCGTCCTCCGCAACCGGTACAGGAAGCGCGTCCCCGTAAAGTGGAATTTTGCGTGCAAATAGCTACATCGGCCAAACCGGTAGAAACCCAACCCTACAATTTCAAAAAATACAAAGGGGTGGAACGCATCCAGTCCTCGCCCAATTTTTACAAATATATTGTGGGACGTACTTCCAGTTACAGGGAAGCGCAGGACACATGGAAAAAAGTCCGCGCCGATTTCAAAGACGCTTTCATCATGGGAATTGTGAACGGCAAACTGACGCCGGTCAACGACGCCCTGAAAGAAATAAAATAAAAACGGGAAAATCGAATCATTTAAAATCATGTTGGAACAAATATTTTTTAGAAATACCCTCAAAGAGTGGTTAATATCTTTGGCCATCATTGCAGTCGCTGTCCTTTTGAACAGAGGTATCATATTGTTGAACCGGCGGGTAATCAAAAAAGTGGTGGCCAAAAGCAAAAATCACATGGATAATTTATTGTCCGAATCACTGGAGAAGCCATTGGTACTGGGCATCATGCTGGTGGCGATATGGATTGCCGTTCACCGGCTGAAGATGGATGCAGACGTCGGGGATACAATTGAAAAGGCTTACCGGATTCTTACCGTCATCAACATAACATGGTTCGTTTCCAGATTCTTGAGCGGACTGATAAATAAATACGGGCACAGAACGTTTAACGCTAAATTACTTCCTCTGCTCAAGCGGGTAACGGTAATTGCCGTTTGGATTATCGGAATAGTAACGGCTTTGAACAATGTAGGGATGAAAGTGACCACGCTGTTGGGGGCTTTGGGGCTTGGCGGCATGGCAATTGCACTTGCAGCGCAGGATTCCATCAAAAATATATTCGGCAGTATTACCATTTTCACCGATACTCCCTTCCGCATCGGCGATACCGTCAAATTCGACACGCTCGAAGGCGTCGTACACGATATAGGGCTTAGAAGCACGCGCATAAAAACTTACGAAAACCGGATCGTAACAATTCCTAATTATAAATTGACGGATGCTGTGGTCACCAACATCTCAAGAGAGCCTAACCGAAAAGTGACTGTGAAACTGGGGCTTACCTATGACACCTCTCCTCAAAAAATGCGGGAGGCCATTACGCTGTTGAAAGACATTCCGCAAACTGTACGGGATATAGAGGACAGCACCATAGCTTATTTTTCCGACTTCGGAGATTTTGCGTTAATAATCACCTGTCATTATTTTATCAAAAAAGGGAAAGATATTTTCGAAACCATCTCGCTGGTCAATTTTGAAATCCTGATGCGTTTCAATGCTGCCGGATTGAATTTTGCGTTTCCCACTCAAACGGTCTATCTTGAAAAAACAAATAAACCATGTTAAGCCTTGTCTTGATATTCCTCGCCAGCCTTTTTTTCCCGGGTCTGATTCGACGTACCAGAAGCATCCTCTCCGGACGGAAAGGGCCGGGAATATTTCAACCTGTGTACGATTATCTTCGGCTTTTCAGGAAAGGCGCTGTGTATAGCCATACTGTCACGCCGATTTTCAAGTTGGCTCCAGTCGTTTATTTTTCATCCCTGCTTTTTGCCGCTTTTTTTGTGCCTTTAGGCAGTTGTAAAGCTATCCTTTCTTTTGATGGCGATTTTATTGTTTTTGCCTGTCTGTTGGCGCTCGGCAAATTCTTCCTCATCCTGATGGCGCTGGACACCGGAAGTAGCTTTGAAGGAATGGGCGCCAGCCGTGAAGCGATGTTCTCCTTTTTGGCCGAACCGGCCTTCTTCATACTGATCGGCTCTTTTGCTTTGCTCACAGGACATACCTCTTTCTACGACATTTATTCCTCCTTCCACTTTTCCGGCCCCGTATCATACGCATTAGCGATGTTAGCAGGTTATGTGCTGCTGCTGCTGGCGGCTATCGAGAACAGCCGCCTGCCTGTGGACGACCCCGAAACTCATCTGGAATTGACAATGGTACACGAAGTGATGATACTGGACAACAGCGGATTCGACCTGGGACTTATCAAATATGCCGGAAGCCTGAAATTTGCCGTTTTCGGCACGCTCATCGCTAACTTTTTCATAGGGCCTTCGTGGCCATTCTATTGGTTGATACCGGTATTTTTCTTCATACAAGCTTTGTCAGCCATCCTCATCGGTTGCGTAGAATCGTTCGGCGCACGTTTTCGCATGAGCCACAATGCACAGTTCATTTTTACGCTTACGGCGGTCAGTCTGCTGATTTTCTTCGGCGTACTGCTTATGCCGGCAAGTTTTTAAAAAATCGTCGCGTCGGCAACTGAAACCCTTTGTTGAGGTATAATCCGGATACAGGTCGAAGCGTCGTTGCGTTCCGTCAGGATTGCCGTATCTTTTCCGCCACTTCTTCCATCAGCCAGCGAGGTGTCGAGGTAGCGCCGCATATACCGATGAGTTTGGCGTGGCGAAACCATTCCTCACGCAGGTCTGCCGCGCCGGCAATCATAAAACTGTCGGGATTGGCGCGCCGGCAGACTTCGTACAGCGCTTTTCCGTTGGAACTCTTGCTGCCGCACACAAATACCACTGCGTCGTGAAGACGGGCAAACCGTGCCAGACTGGTTTCGCGGTTCGACACCTGCCGGCAAATGGTATCGTTTACTTCAAAAGGCGCTGTGCTGTGATGCGCTGCCCGCGTTTTTTCTATGGCTTCTCTGATACGCTGCAATCCGGCTATAGTCATTGTGGTTTGCGCAAACAGGTATATCGGGCGCAAGGCGTCTATCTTGTCCGTTTCCTCATCGGATGCAATGACCACTGCGGTATCTCCCGTCTGTCCCACCAGGCCGTTTACTTCGGCATGACCGGGTTTGCCGTAAATCACCACTTGCCCTCCGTCTTGCTGCGATCGGATGTACGCCTGATGTACCTTTTTTTGCAGGTTCAGCACTACGGGACAGGTGGCGTCGACAATAGTGAGACCGTTTTCCTCTGCTATCCGGTAAACGACGGGCGGCTCTCCGTGCGCCCTGATGAGCGCTTTCACGCCGTGCAACTGCTCCAGTTCTTCCCGATTGACGGTACACATGCCGTAACGGTTGAGCCGTGCCACTTCCTGCTCGTTGTGTACAATATCGCCCAAACTGTACAAAACGCCTTTCTCCAGTTCATTTTCCGCCATGCGGATGGCGCGTACCACTCCGTAGCAAAACCCTGACCCGGAATCTATTTCAACTATTCTTGACCGATGCATCATATTTTCCACCTGTGAGCAAATTTACATGAAATATTGATATAACACACAGACGGACAAAAAAAATCACAATTTACAGGAAAAAAGACGATGCGATTTCCTCTACTCAAAGAGGGAATGTTGCCAAATGTTTTTTTGCACATGGCAACATTCCCTCCATTCATCCGGTTACAAGCCTTGCGGGCGTTTGCCCTGCTGCTGCCGACGTTTTCTCTTACTCTATCATTTCCACGCTACGGTGGATAAATTTGTTGAGGTCTTCGCCTTTCAGCATGTTGTTGGCAAGCAACGCCAAGTCCACTAACTGTTTGGGCAGGCTGTGCTGTTTTCCGTAGGCTTTCAGCGCTTCTTTCCGGCAGTTACGGATGGCGTCTTCCTGCTGTTGCAACTCCGAACGACGATCTTTTTGCGCCTGTTCTATTTCTTCTTCTTTTTTGTCTTTGAGCGATTCGTTGAACGATTTGAGTTCGCTTTCCACAGGCGTCAACTCGTTGTCGAGTTTTTTGAGTTCTTCCCCTATATCGGCGTCTTTTTCGCTGATGAGTTTTTTTACCAATGCGTGGTCGGCGTTGATCACCAGATTGTAGCTGTCGGGCATGGCGCCATAGAATCCCATGTTTTCGCCGCCCATGGCCGACATGTCTTTCATGCGCCTCATGAATTCGCTCTGTGTAATTAGCATGGGGACGGCCTGTTCGCCTGTGTTTTGGCAAGTAACGAAGAAATGTCCGCTGTTTCGGGGCAACAAGTCTTCCAACAGGTCGCGCAGATCGTTTTGTTGTTCCTGCGGGAGGGTGGTGGGCAACTCATCGTCCTTGCGGATGAGATTGTCGATGACGTCCGCGTCCACACGGGCAAAACGGAAGTCTCCCTTCTTGCTTTCGAGGTGGTTGATAAAATGGATGTCTAATTGCCCGTCGAGGTTCAGAACGTCGTATCCTTTGGCTTTGGCGGCTTCAATAAAGGTGTATTGCGCGTCGATGTCGGTGGTGTAAAGGATGACGGTTTTTTTGTCCCTGTCGGTCTGTTCGCTTTTGATGATTTTTTCGTATTCCTCGAAAGTGAAGTACTTGTTGTCGGTATTTTTGTAGAGCAGGAACTTGTCGGCGCGTTCGGCGAACTTTTCGTCGGTTACCACGCCGTATTCGATAAAAAGTTTCAGGTTGTCCCATTTTTGTTCAAACTCCGTACGGTCTTTCTTGAAGATCTCTTCCAGCCGGTCGGCGACTTTTTTAGTGATGTGTCCGGAGATTTTTTTCACGCCGGAGTCGCTTTGCAGGTAACTGCGCGACACGTTGAGGGGGATGTCGGGCGAGTCGAGCACGCCGTGCAGCAAGGTAAGGAAGTCGGGAACGATGCCCTCCACCGAATCGGTGACAAACACCTGATTGCAGTACAGTTGGATCCTGTTTTTCCGGAACTCAATGTTGCTTTTGATTTTCGGGAAATAGAGGATACCGGTGAGATGGAAGGGATAGTCCACGTTGAGATGGATGTAGAACATCGGAGGTTCCTGCATCGGGTAGAGGTCGCTGTAGAACGCCATGTAGTCCTCGTCTTTCATGTCGGCGGGTTTGCGCGTCCATGCAGGATTGACCTCGTTAATGATGTGGTCTTTGTCTGTGTCTGTCTGTTTGCCGTCTTTCCATTCTTTTTCTTTTCCGAAAGCGATTTCCACAGGCAGATAGCGGCAGTATTTGCGCAGCAGTTCGTTGATCCGCGCTTCTTCCAGAAACTCTTTCGAGTCGTCGTCAATGTGCAGGATGATGTCCGTACCGCGCGAGGCTTTTTCGGTTTCTTCCAGCGTGTATTCGGGGCTTCCGTCACAACTCCAGCGGACGGCTTTTGCGCCCTCCGTGTACGACAGGGTGACGACTTCCACCTTTTTCGACACCATGAACGCCGAATAGAATCCCAGCCCGAAATGCCCGATAATGCTCTGGTTTTTGTATTTTTTGATGAACTCGTCAGCGCTGGAAAAAGCGATCTGGTTGAGATACTTGTCCACTTCTTCGGCAGTCATCCCGACGCCGCGATCGGAAATGGTCAGTTTGTCCTTCTCAAGGGACACGCGGATGGTAAGGTCGCCTAACTCGCCGTTAAATTCGCCGTTGGACGCCACTGTTTTCAACTTTTGGACAGCGTCGACAGCGTTGGCTATCAACTCACGGAGAAAAATCTCGTGGTCGGAATACAGGAATTTCTTGATGATGGGGAAAATGTTTTCGGTAGTTACCCCGATAGAGCCTTTTTGCATATCTTTATTATTTACAGTTTAATTAACAAAATATTACGGCTACCCATCAACAAAACATGTGCCAAAAGGAAAAGGTATGACATTTTGCACGGAAGTACGACAAAATGTCATAACCGGTATTTCAGGCAGCGTTTCAAATTCGCTGAAAGCTTATCTTTGCTTGAATAGCCTTACCAATGGCTTTACGTAATCTTCGCCGGTGCGGATAAATGTGTTGTCGACGCCGCTACGGAGGAAGGCGTCGTCAATGGCGCTCTGCATCCCGTCCCAGTGCAGGCGGTACTGCCGGCGCACTTTCGGGCTGGAGGCGTCTGCCCAGAGGAGTTGTCCTGTTTCGGCGTCCCGGAACCGTACCAGTCCGATGGCGGGTATTTCTTCTTCGCGTATGTCGCAGATGCGCAGCGCGGCCACATCGTGTTTGCGTGCGGCGATGGTAAGGGCGTGTTCAAAGGGAGGGCTGACAAAGTCGGAGATGACGAATACCGTACTCCGCTTTTTGATGGCGCCCATAAGGTACTGCAATGCGGTCGACACGTCGGTGCGCGTGTGCTCCGGCTCAAACTCGATCAATTCACGGATAACGCGCAGGATGTGTTGCCGTCCTTTTTTGGGGGGGATGAACTTTTCCACTTTGTCGGAAAACAGGATGACGCCCACTTTGTCGTTGTTTTGCGTTGCCGAGAAAGCGAGTACGGCGGAGAGTTCCGCCATAAGCGTTTTTTTGAAATACAGCGAAGTGCCGAAATCGCGCGATCCGCTCACGTCCACCAGCAGCATCACGGTGAGTTCGCGTTCTTCTTCAAATACTTTTACATAAGGGTGGTCGAAACGTGCGGTGACGTTCCAGTCGATATTGCGGATGTCGTCGCCGTATTGGTATTCGCGTACTTCGCTGAATGCCATGCCGCGTCCCTTGAATGCGCTGTGATACTCGCCCGCAAAAATATGCCGTGACAGGCCGCGCGTCTTGATTTCTATTTTTCGTACCCGTTTGATTAAATCACTTGCCTGCATGATGAACGAATGATGGGTTGATGTTGCGTATCGAATGATTTTGCCCGAGTGGATCGGAATCTTAATCTGCCGTTTACGGCACTTCCACTGTGTTCATGATTTCGGTAACGACGTCGACGGTGGTCATGTTTTCGGCTTCGGCTTCGTAGGACAGCCCTATGCGGTGGCGCAGCACGTCGAGGCAGATGGCGCGAATGTCTTCGGGGATGACGTAACCGCGCCGTTTGATAAAGGCAAATGTTTTTGCGGCTTTTGCCAGGTTGATGCTTGCACGCGGCGAGGCTCCGTAGGTAATCATCGGTTTGAGTTTTTCCAGCCGGTACTGTTCCGGATAGCGCGTGGCAAAGACGAGGTCGAGGATGTAGCGTTCGATTTTTTCGTCCAGATAGACTTCTTTCACCGTTTCGCGGGCTTTCAGGATGTCGGAGGGTTTCAGTATAGTGACGGCGGAGGGAAAAGTCTGTCCGAGGTTTTCTCTGATAATCAGTCGTTCTTCCTCTTTGGAAGGATAGTCGATGACCGTTTTGAGCATGAACCTGTCCACTTGCGCTTCGGGCAGGGGGTAAGTGCCTTCCTGTTCGATGGGGTTTTGTGTGGCAAGCACGAGGAAAGGCGCGTCGAGCGGGTAGGTTTGCCCGCCGATGGTGATTTGCTTTTCCTGCATGGCTTCCAGCAGGGCGCTTTGCACCTTTGCCGGCGAGCGGTTGATTTCGTCCGCCAGAATGAAATTGGCAAAGATGGGGCCTTTTTTCACGGTAAATTCTTCCTTTTTCTGGCTGTAGATCATCGTTCCCAGCAGGTCGGCGGGCAACAGGTCGGGGGTAAACTGTATGCGGCTGAACCGCGCGTCGACAGTGGCAGCGAGGGTGTTGATCGCCAGCGTCTTTGCCAGTCCGGGCAGCCCTTCCAGCAGGATGTGGCCGTCGGCCAGCAAGCCGATCAGCAGGCTTTCCACCAAATGCTTCTGTCCTACGATAACCTTGTTCATCTCAATTTGGATGAGGTCGACAAACGCGCTTTCCTGTTGGATGCGTTCGTTCAGTTCTTTAATATTGACTGTTTCATTCATATTTTTATTTTAAAATCTAAAATTAACTTGTCTGAAAAAAAACAGGTACAAAAGTAACGGTTTTCACTGGTATAAAAAGTTAATTAATTTTAAAAATCAATTCTTTGATGAAATACCATGTGAATACCAGAGATACGGCGAGTTTGCATCCTGTTCCGATCAGGAATCCGACGAAGGCGCCGAAGCCTGATTTCAGGGCGGCATTACTGTCGCGACCGGTAGTGAGTTCGCCGACGACAGCGCCCAGAAAAGGCCCGATGATAATGCCGGCAGGCGGGAAGAAAAGCCCCGCTATCAGTCCGATCATGGCGCCTGCCGTGCCTGCCCTGCTTCCGCCCCATTTTTTGGTGCTCCACACCGGGACAATATAATCGAAAACCGTAATTGCAAGGGTGACGAAAGCCCCCGTCAGCAGAAAGCGGAGAGAGAAATCGCCGAACCGCGTGGCTTGTAGCAGAAGCAAGGCGACGTAACTTATCGGAGGCCCCGGAATGGCAGGCAGGATACAGCCGATCAGTCCCAGCAAAAGGAAACAGCCCCCAGCAACGAGCAACAGGATATCGAGTATCATCTTGGAGGGTGCCGGTTTATTTTAGCCATTTGTCTAACCATCCGAAAAATTCGCGCTGCCACAGTACGGCATTCTGCGGTTTGACGACCCAGTGGCCTTCGTCGGGAAAGAGAACCAGCCGCGCGGGGATACCGCGCAACCGGGCTGCATGGAAAGCCTGTAACCCTTCCGTGTAGGGGACGCGGAAATCTTTTTCGCCGTGGAAAATCAGAATAGGCGTGTCCCATTGATCGACGTACAGGTGCGGCGAAAATTCGTAGCTTTTGGGGCGCGGTTTGTCCCAGTAGGGGCCTCCAAGGTCGAAATTCGGGAACCAGTATTCATCCGTACTGCCGTATTTGCTTTCAAAGTTGAACATTCCGCAGTGTGCCACGAATGCTTTGAAACGTTTGTTATGATGCCCTTCCAGCCAGTAAACCGAGAAACCGCCGTAGCTGGCGCCTACTGCTCCCAGCCGGTCGGCGTCCACATACGGTTCTTTTTTCATATCGTCGATGGCGCTCAGGCAGTCGCGCAGGTTTTGACCGCCGTAGTCGCCCGAAATCTGTCTGTTCCATGCCTGTCCGAAGGTAGGGAGACCTCGACGGTTCGGCGCCACTACGATGTAGTTGTTGGCTGCCATCAGTTGCAGATTCCATCGAAATGAGAAGAATTGACTGACGGCGCTTTGCGGGCCGCCCTGACAGTAAAGCAAGGCCGGATATTTCCCTGCCGGATCAAACCCGGGCGGATAGACCACCCACACCAGCATGTCCTTTCCGTCTGTCGTTTTCACGATGCGTTCCTTCACCTCTCCAAGCTCAATCGCGTCGTAGATATTGCGGTTGATGAAGGTCAGTTGCTGTTCTTCGCCGGTCTGAGGGTGGATGCGGAACAGTTCCGTAGCCATGCTGATGGACATTTTGCTGCCTATCAACGCATCGCCTGCAAGCGACAGGCCGGTATAATCGTGTTGTCCTGCGGTAACCGGTCGGACGGTTTTCGAGGCGACGTCCGCATGGTAAATCTGGCGGGTGGCGCGTACTCCGCTGATGAACCAGATTCCGCGGCTGTCGGGCGTCCACAGGAAATGACCGGCATTGCCGTCGTAGCCGGCGGTCAATTCTTCGATGGAGCCGTCTGCCGTGCGGTAAATCATCAGGCGTTCCTTATCGGATTCATAACCGGGCGTTGCCATGCTTTGGAAGGCGATCATGCTTCCGTCGGGTGAAAAGACAGGGTATTTGTCGTATCCTTCCATGCCTTCGGTGATGTTGCGCGTGAGGCCTTTCTCAACGTCGTACAGGTAGACGTCGGAATTGGTGCTGAGCGTATATTCCCTGCCTGTCAGTTTTTTGCAGGTATAGGCGAGGTATTTGCCGTCGGCGCTCCATGCAATCTCGTTGGCGTCGAAATAGGGAGCCAGGGGGCTGTCGTAGGGTTCGCCTTCCATGATGTCTTTTCCCGAACGCAGGACGCCGTCTTCCAGCGTTCCTGTCCAGACATGGCTTACGGCGTCATCCGCCCATTCGTTCCAGTGGCGTTCCATCATGTCGTCGGCAATGATAGCGTTGCTTTGGGGGAGGTCCGGATACCCGTCGTGCGATTTTTTACCCGACGGCGCGTCTTTCAGGAACATCACCGACTGCCCGTCGGGTGAAAAGGAGAATCCGTTGACGCCGCCATCTATAAAGGAGACCTGTCGCAGGTCGTCGCCTTCGGGCGTCATATCCCAGATTTGCGAGGAAGTGAGGAAGGCGATCCGCTGTCCCGACGGATACCAGCACGGCTGGTAGCAACTCCCCGCAATGCCGGCGGTAAGACAGATGGCTTCGCCGCCTCCGGCAGGAATACGCCATAAGGAGGTACGCCCTTTGTTCCTGTCCAGACTGTAGCGCGTCACGGAAAATATCACTGTTTGACCGTCCGGAGAAACGGCAAACCCGCCTGTTCTGCCGAATTTCCATAATATCTCCGGCGTCAGCCGCCGGCCGCCGGCTTCCTGTTCCGTCAGTGGAGCGGGATATTCGGAAACTTCCGCCGCCGGCTGCGACGAATGGGGCAGTTGCGTACAGGCAACCATTACGGCCGCTATCCCGA
>JAIRLS010000075.1 GCA_031259205.1 Bacteroidales bacterium
AAAAAAATAATTATCGCAACGGAAAAAATAATTATTTTTGCCTCTCGAATCATAATGGAATAAGGACATGATATTGATTGCCGACAGCGGTTCTACTAAAATAACATGGAGTTTGGTACATCGGGATGGAAGTGTGGAAACATGCCGTACCTCCGGTATCAATCCGTTCCTGATCAGCAAGGAAGGGATAGTACGGTTGGTAAAGTCGGAATTTACCCTTTCCGGAAAAGGCTTGTCCGTCATTTGGTTTTACGGGACAGGCGCTTTGCCGGAGAAAATTCCAATGTTGAAAGAAGCCTTTTCTCTTTGTTTTGACGCCCGTCGCATTGAGGTAAACAGTGATTTGCTGGCAGCCGCCCGTTCGCTTTGCGGGAACTCTCCGGGGATGGCCTGTATTTTGGGTACCGGCTCCAACTCGTGTTTTTATGACGGCAAAATGATTGTAAAAAACGTAGCGCCGCTGGGTTACCTGCTTGGCGACGAAGGCGGCGGCGCTTACATCGGAAGGAAATTGCTGTCGGACGTCTTCAAAAATCAGTATTCCGAACCGTTGCGCAATGCTTTTTTGAGCGAACATCCTGTAACAATTGCCGAAGTGCTTGAAAACGTTTACCGGAAACCTTTCCCCAACCGGTATATGGCGCAATTTACCGGATTCGTCGCCAAACACCTTGACTTTCCCGAAATGGAAGAATTGGTGCGTACCTGCTTTGCCGATTTCTTCCGGCGCAACCTGATGCAATATCTCGAAACTTCTTCTTATCCGATACATTTCACAGGCAGTATCGCGTTTTATTTCAGGCAACAATTGGAACAAACCGCCGCCGCTTTCGGATGGACGCCCGGTAAAATATGCAGGGACCCTATGCAAGGATTGATAGACTATCATCTCAACTCATGAATACGATTACCGAATCATCGTCCCGTTTCCGGGATCTGGACAGAATGTCCGTGCACGACCTGCTGACCGGCATTAACGAAGAAGACGCCAACGTTCCCGTTGCTGTTGGAAAAGCTATTCCTCAAATAGAAACGCTGGTAAACAAAATCATGGAGCGGTTGCCGCAGGGCGGACGGGTTTTCTACCTGGGAGCAGGCACCAGCGGACGGCTGGGCGTACTGGACGCTTCGGAAATACCGCCGACCTACGGCGTGAAAGACCTTATCATCGGTTTAATTGCCGGCGGCGATACGGCATTGCGGCGCTCGGTGGAAAATGCGGAAGACGACCGCGAAAAGGCATGGCAGGAGTTACAGGATTTTCATATCGGCACAATGGATACCGTCATCGGGATCGCTGCTTCCGGAACGACGCCGTATGTGGTGGGGGCTGTCGAAAAAGCCCGCGAGCATCATCTGCTGACCGGATGTATTACCTGCAACCCGGGATCGCCTCTGGCACAGGCCGCCGAATACCCCGTCGAAGTGGCGGTAGGCCCGGAAGTCGTGACGGGAAGCACCCGGATGAAATCGGGCACGGCTCAAAAACTGGTGCTGAACATGATCTCCACCACCTTGATGATACGCATGGGACGAGTGAAAGGCAACAAAATGGTCAATATGCAACTCGCCAACCGCAAGTTGAAAAGGCGAGGCGTACGCATGCTCATGGAAGAACTCGGACTTCCCGAAGACGAAGCGCTGCAACTGCTGCTCAGCCATGGTTCCGTAAAAAAAGCGCTGGATGCGGCAGTAGCATCGCAACGACCATTGCCACCGCACTTTGAAAACCTCTAAACCACTATACCCATGACGCCCGTCATCGTTTCCATCACTATCGCAGCCTATTTCGCCGTACTGTTCTTTATCTCGCACCTCGCCGGAAGAAAAGCCGACAATCAGGGATTTTTTATCGGCAACCGCAAATCGCCCTGGTACGTGGTAGCCTTTGCCATGATCGGCTCCAGCATATCCGGCGTTACTTTCATTTCCGTACCGGGATGGGTTTCTACCAACAGCTTTTCCTACCTTCAAATGGTGCTGGGCTTCACCGTCGGACAGTTGATCATCGCCTACATACTGATTCCGCTGTTTTACCGGATGAATCTCGTATCCATATACGGTTACCTTGAAAGCCGTTTCGGCAATTCCTCCTACAAAACAGGGGCATGGTTTTTCTTTATCTCCAAAATGTTAGGGGCTTCCGTACGGCTGTTCCTCGTATGCGTCGTCTTTCAGTTGCTGGTCTTTGAACCGCTGGGATGGCCGTTTTTCCTGAATGTCTTTTGCACGGTAGGGCTGGTGTGGCTCTATACCGTACGGGGCGGCGTGAAATCCCTTATCTGGACGGACACGCTGAAAACCTTCTGTCTACTCGTTTCCGTGCTGCTGTGTATTTACTTCATCGCTTCCAACCTCGGCTTCAAGCTTTCGGAAATGACGCTCGCCGTCAAAAACAGCGAATACTCCAAAACGTTCTTTTTCGACGATTTCAACGACAAACGTTATTTCTTCAAACAGTTTTTGGCCGGAATTTTTACCGTCATCGCCACCACCGGCCTTGACCAGGACATGATGCAGCGCAACCTGAGTTGCAAAAACGCTTCGGATTCGCGGAAAAACATGGTCGTCAGCGCCATCATGCAATTCTTCGTTATCGCCATGTTTTTGATTCTGGGCGTGCTGCTGTACCTTTTTGCCGGACGTAACGGCATAACGCTTCCCCCA
Source organism: Bacteroidales bacterium (assembly GCA_031259205.1). Lineage (GTDB taxonomy): Bacteria > Bacteroidota > Bacteroidia > Bacteroidales > UBA4181 > JAIRLS01. The sequence continues at coordinate 2,668 of JAIRLS010000075.1, forward strand.
AAAACCGACAAAGTGTTTCCCATGATTGCCACACAGGGCTATTTCCCTGTCGTCACAGGTATTCTGTTTGTGCTGGGGTTAATTGCCGCGGCGTACTCGGCGGCAGGATCGGCGCTTACTTCGCTCACCACTTCTTTCACGGTGGACATACTGAAAAGCGCCGGAAAAAAAGACGAAAACCGGACTGCAAAAACGCGCAAACGAGTGCATATTGGGATGGCTGTCGTAATGGGACTGGTGATCCTTCTCTTTAACGTACTGAACAACACCAGCGTGGTAGACGCCGTTTATGTTCTGGCAAGCTACACCTATGGGCCGATATTGGGCATGTTCGCCTTCGGCATCTTCACCCGAAAACAGGTAAAAGACAGATATATCCCCGTGGTCGCCTTGCTGGCGCCCGTCTTTTGCTTTATTCTGCATCAAAACTCGGAGCAATGGCTGAACGGCTACAAGTTCAGTTACGAACTGCTGATTCTGAACGCCCTGTTCACCTTCATCGGATTCCTGATCGTAGCGAAAAAAACAACGGACAAAACACCGTGAAACCGGATTTTGGTGCGCCAATATCTTCGGAATTAATGTTAAACAGTTGAAAAAAATCTTTTTTGTAAAGGATTCAAATCAGGAACAGACAATGGTTTTTCATTTTTCCAATTCCGGAAATCCTGAATCGCGTAAGATGCGATATGTGTTATACATGGCGGTTTAATCGGAATGGTATCGCAAAACATTACTGTCTCGAAATGATCCGGAAGTCGGAATGGGAGAAGGTAGAAAAGGGCTAAATCCTTTTTTGAGACGCTATAAATATTCTTCTATCCCCGGTATAGCGCGAAGGCGCGAAGGCGCGAAGGCACGAAGGCACGAATGTAGAGACGAAAGCCTTTCGCCTCTACATTCGCGCATTTTTTAAACACAAATTTTTTGTCTTCATCTATGCTAATCTATGCCATCTGTGGATACTCTCTTCCGTCAGGTCTTTGTGTGAGCGAAATATATTTCGCCACTTCTGCGACTTTGTGGTTAAAAAAAGTCCCGCAGGGACGCGAATTTTCACGAAGTTTTTTCTTTTTTAACGCTTTATTTCGATGTATTCATGAAAATCCGACCAACCATTTAATATTTTTTTAAAAAAAAATGAAAAAAAATTTGGATTTTGGAAAATCATGTTTTATCTTTGTCCCGTTATTAAAATAAAGAACCTCTTAAAAAAATGTCGATTTTTCTTACATATAATCCTCTTGAAAGTTCAATAATAGCGGGCTTTGGCATGATATTTGCAGAGAGAGAGAGAGAGAGAGAGAGAGAGAGACTTATCTAAGCTATACCTATATAATATACGCGCGTGCGCGAAAGGTAAGAAAAATAAATTATTTAAACCCTGCTTCCCGGTGGTCGTTTTTTTGGGAAAAAGCGACGACGCGGGATTTTTTTATTCCCCCAAACGGACGTCCACCCATGTCGCCGGCAGGAATTTCCATGCCCGGTCGAATGGCGTCGCGCCGTTACGGGAGGAGCATGCCCTGTGTCCTCTCCCGTCCTGCGAAGGCAGGAACAGACGAGGCAATGGGGGGCGCTTCCTTTTTAACCGAAACATGCGGTTCACCCACCCCAATGAAAATCACCAACCTCATGATTTGGAGAACAAACGCAGCGAGTATCAACAGGCCGTCCGGATCTTTGAATTTCGACGGGTCGAACGGCCACAGTCCATCACCTTTAAAAACGAAATGCCTATGAAACAAAAAAAGAAGGAACAAATATGACAGCAAAGCGACCGAAGGACGCTGAGATCATCTCCCGGTCGCGTCAATTTTAAAATGAGAAATATACCATATAGAAACAATTAATCAGATAATAATTATGACAAACATTTTGACAGAGTAGGGGGAAATCTATAAATGTATCTGCTTGAAAAAAAACAAGGGGTTTTATATTGTACTTCAAATCCGCAAAAAAAATAAAAAAGTTTATAAAGTGAAGAATAAAAAGTCTAATTTTGTATTTGGGAAAAAAAGAGAACCTTTTCGGAAATGAT
>JAIRLS010000105.1 GCA_031259205.1 Bacteroidales bacterium
TCTTACCAATGACAGGGTTGTCGCCTGCGAATCCGCGCCGGCATAAAATCCCGCAGGGAGGACACCTTATGAACCGCAGGTTTTTTTTAACCACGAAGTCGCAGAAGGAACACAAAGTAAAAAACTTCGTGAAACTTCGTGCCCTTTGTGGTTAAAAAAAACCACGAAGTCGCGTATGCTAACCCTGCGGTTAATAATGTGTCGTGCTACGCTCCTCACAATGTTGCCGGTGACAGGGACAGGCGTTTTATTTAACGATTTTTCATGGAGGCTTCGAAAATCTTCCGCTGTTGCGGATGAATGCTCAAGCAGACTTCTTTTTTATCGACGCCGTATCGGATGGGCGCCACGGACGCCATAATATCCAGCACCTGTTCGAGGGTTTCGTCGGTCAGGATGCCGGTAAACGGATATTTTTTCAGTTCTTCGTCGGAAATGACGATCCGTACGTCGTAACGCCGCTGCAATTTTACGGCCAGTTCGCACAGTTGTTCCGATTCGATCACCCAGCGCGCGTCTTTCCATGAGGTATAAATCTCGGTTTTGACGTTGTTTTCCAGCAGGCAGTCGCCGATTTTATCGTTTGCCTGCATGTTTACCGGTTTTTTCCCCGACGTCTGCATGACGGCCATGCGGTCGTTGCCGGTGGTTTCCGCGTCGAATACAGTGATGGTTTGACGGGGTTGCAGCGTATATTCTCTGGTTTTCCGGCCGTTCTTCTCCCGTGTAATGCTTACCCGTCCGGATACCAGCGTGGTTTGTACCGTTTTTTCTTCGGCATAGGCTTTCACGTTAAATTCCGTTCCCAGCGCCTTGACGGTAACATTCTTAGCCTTGACGACAAAAGCCGTTGGCTTGTTTTCGGCTACTTTGAAATAGCCTTCGCCTTCCAGCCTCACTTCGCGTACGGTTTCGCCGTAAGAGGTTTCGTAGTACAGGTTGCTTCCCGCATTCAGATCAACAACGGTGCCGTCGGGCAGCGTCACCTGCGATTTCGCTCCACAAGGCACTGTTATCTTGCTGTATCCGGCTTCCGGGGAAGGCGCAACGGCTTGGCGCATACTGAAAATATGGTACAGCAAAGCCCCCAGCGTAAACGATACCAGCAAAGCGGCGGCTATTCTGCCGAACAGCGCCATGCGGCGGGTTTCCGCGACAACCGGCGACCGGCGAATACGGTACAGCGCCTTTTGCAGCGCCCGTTCCGCTTCGCCGGAAAATCTGCCGGCGCCGACATGCCATATCGCATACACTTTTCCGAAATATCTCCGGTTGTCCGGCGCTTTCAGAAGCTGTTGCATGGCTGTCTTTTCCCGTGCAGTTAATCCTCTGTGCAGGAAGGCCTCTGTCAGGTATCCGATAGTAAAATCCGATTTCATGTTAATACATGACGCAATTTTTAAAAAAAAGGGCGGGTGGAAACTACTTTTTTATTCCCTTTTCACAATTTTAAACTCAAGTTTTACAAGAAAAATGCACAGATTCGTCAATCCCGTCTCATCCCATCCATTTCATGAGATTTATAAAAATGTGGGAAACTTCGATTTTAAATTACATTTTTTATTATTTTTGCGCTTCCATAAGTAATATCAAACCTGATTGAATGTCGTGAAAAGATTCACCGTTTTGACATATCGCTTTTTTAAAGCTCATCGCCTGCTGTTTTACGCGGTGATGCTGTCTTCTTCGCTTTTGTTCGGCTGGCTGAGTTTGAAAATTGAGTTTGAAGAAGACATCACCAAGTTATTACCATCGATTAAAAACGAAAAGGGGACGGAAACGCTTGCTTTTTCCAACCTCAAAGTAAAAGACATGGTGTTTATCCTTTTTCGCAGTCGCGACGAGAAAGCAGACCCGGCTGTCCTCACCGCGCTTTGCGACGAGTTTATGCAGACGCTGCTGGAAAAAGACACCGTTTACCATACCATTAACCACATACTTTACCGTATTGATGAAGACTTGTTTCAGGATGGCGTCAGTTTCCTGTATGATCATGTGCCCTCTTTTCTGGACAGCTTGCAGTATGGCCGCTTAGATTCGTTGCTGACCGGAGAAGCGGTGGAAAAGCAGATGGAAGAAAATTATTCCACATTAATATCTCCTGCGGGAAGCGAGTTTAAAGAAATCATCGTCAAAGACCCCATTGCCTTGCGCGGGATTTTTCTTTCGGGCTTTAATGTGAGCGGCGGATTGGGCGGTAACTACGTCTTCATCGACCAGCATATCGCTTCTGCCGATTCGTCGGTGGTGATTGCTTTTTTGGCGCCGAACTTCCAATCGTTCAATTCCAAACAGAACCTGCGACTGGCAGCATTGATTGAAAACGAAATAACCCTCGCACAGCAGCAGTATCCGGAAGTGGAGGTGTTGTACCACGGGTCTCCGATACGCGGCGTGTACAACTCAAGGCGCATCAAGACGGATCTGGCAAACACCGTGTCTTTTTCGCTGGCGCTGATCTGCATCCTGCTGTTGATTTGCTTCAAAAACAAATCCACGCTGCTCTACCTTGTGACGCCTGTCGTCTACGGCGCTATTTTCTCAATGGCCGTCATTTATCTGATAAAAGGCTCCATGTCCCTGATGGCCATCGGTATCGGAGCGCTCATCATGGGCGTGGCTTTCAGTTACGTGCTGCATGTCATCACACATCACAAGTATGTAAACGATCCCGAACAGTTGCTGAAAGACCAGACCATCCCCGTGATACTGGGTACGGTCACCACGATAGGCGCTTTTATGAGCCTGCTGCTAACCGAATCGGAATTGCTGAAAGACTTCGGACTGTTTGCTTCATTGGGACTGGCAGGCACTACCCTCTTTAGCCTGCTGTTCCTCCCGCAACTGCTCAACCTGAAACGCAACCGGAAATCGGAAACCGCTTTTGCCCTGCTGGAAAAAATCAATTCCTACCCCTTCGAAAAACAAAAATGGCTTATCGGACTGATTATAGCGGTCAGCATAGTATGTTTCCTCCGCTCCGACTTAAAAAACTCGTTTGATTCCAACCTGCAAAACATCGGCTACCATGACGACAGGGTGGTACGGTCGGAAAAATTGTTGTCGCTAAAAACGACGGGCACCGACACCCTTTCCACCATTTATTTTGCCGCCGTGTCGGAAAACCTCGATTCGGCGCTTCTCTCAACACGACGGCTTTGCAAAAGACTTGACGAAGCCATCGAAAAGGGCTATATTTCCGGGTACACGCCTGCCTTCTCTCTCTTTGTCCCTGCCGAAGAACAGCAACAGCGCATCAAACGGTGGAACGCCTACTGGACGGACGAAAAAATAGCCGACGCCCGCAAAAAAGTGACGGAAGCAGCCGCAAAATACAAATTTGCCGCCAACACCTTCGAGCCGTTTTTCGAGATGCTCGCCGCCCGCTACGAGCCTGTTTCCATCTACGACGCCGGCATCATCCCCAAAGACATGATGAACAGCGTCATCGAATATACCGGCGGACGTTACATGGTGTTCACTCCCGTAAGGATGAACGCAGGACGACTGCTGCCGGCAGGACGTTTCATCACCGAAGGACACGACGGAATACTGGTGCTCGACCCCATGTTCTACACCGACGACATGGTAAAAATGATCCGCGACGATTTCAATATTATCCTCGGCATCTCCTCCCTCTTCGTACTGCTGACACTGCTGCTGGCGTTCAGGAACATCATGCTTTCCATGCTGGCTTTCCTGCCGATGTGCCTCAGTTGGTACATCGTATTAGGCATGATGGCGATTTTCCATATCAAGTTCAACCTGATCAACATCATCGTTTCCTCCTTTATTTTCGGTATCGGAGTAGATTACAGCATCTTCATCATGGACGGATTGCTGGAGAATTTCCGCACACGCAAACCATTGTTGATTTTCCACAAGACAGCGATCTTCTTTTCCGCCGTTATACTGATTATTACGGTATCCTCATTGCTCTTTGCCGTGCATCCCGCCATATCTTCCATCGGCGTAGCTACCCTTATCGGGATGGGAGCAACCATCCTGATCGCCTATTCGCTGCAACCGTTTCTTTTCAAATGGCTGATCTCCGGAAGGGCGGAAAAAGGCAAGGCGCCATGCGCTTTTGCCAACCTCCTGTCGATAAACCAACCGGCTCCCGTTCGAGCCATCGAACAGAATTACCTTTACAAAGGCAACGAAGTAGAAAAACTTTTACGCAACGACCTCCGGCAAACCAACCGGTATGCGCTCCTGAATACAACGCTAACCGCCGGCAGCCCGAAAGCCGCTAAATGGCTGGATTACGGCTGCGGATACGGTTTTTGTTCCTGCTGGATTTCGTTGGCCGATGAAAACGCGCAAATAACCGGTTTCGATACCCGCACGTCAATGATCGCGCTGGCGGCAAACGGCTACCATAAAACAGGCCGCGTACGCTTCACTTCCGATGCGGCGGCGCTGGACGGCGATTATGACGCGGCGATTCTACAACTCATGCCGGACGAACCCGTACTGACGGCTTTGATGAGCAGGGTCAAAGTGGTGGCAGTACGAAAGAACCTGCTCGACGAATGTCTCCCTTATCTGAAAAAAGCAGGATTCGCCATGTACGAAACGGACGACGCTTTTTCCGTATTCAAAGCCGGCTAACCGCATAGATTCTCCATTTTTCAATGACCTGTGCCATATCGACGGGCAAAGGCGATTCGAACGTCATCCGTTCGCCGGTGTCGGGATGGTCAAAGGCCAGTGAACAGGCATGCAGCGCCTGACGCGGCAGCAATGCAAAGCAGTTTTCTACAAACTGCCGGTATTTGCTGAAAGTAGTTCCCCGCAGTATCCGGTTGCCGCCGTAGCGAACGTCATTGAACAGGGGATGTCCGATATGCCTGAAATGCGCCCTGATTTGGTGGGTGCGTCCGGTTTCGAGCCGGCACTCCACCAGCGTCACGTAGCCGAAACGCTCGGTAACGCGATAATGTGTTACGGCGGGTTTCCCGTCCGATTCGTCTTCAAAAACCTGCATTTGCATACGGTCCCTGGGGTTGCGCCCGATATGTCCCCTGATGGTGCCGGTGTCGTCGGGCAGGTTGCCCCATGCCAGCGCCACGTAACGGCGGTCGATGGTGTGTTCAAAAAACTGCCGCGACAAATGATTCAGCGCTTTTTCCGTTTTAGCGATGACCAGAATGCCCGAAGTGTCCTTGTCAATGCGATGCACCAGCCCGGGACGCATCTCGCCGGTGAGGAACAGCGGTAAACCGCTCAGGTGAAAGGTCAGCGCGTTGACCAGAGTACCGGTATAGTTGCCGTGTCCGGGATGCACCACCATGCCGGCCGCTTTGTCGACCACCAGCAGGTGTTCGTCTTCATAAACGATGTTGATCGGAATGTCCTGCGGAATGACGGTTGTATCGCGCGGAGGCTGCGGCATCACCACAGAAATAACGTCCAGCGGCTTTATCCTGTAATTCGACTTGACGGCTTTCCCGTTGACCAGCACGCAACCGGCGTCGGCAGCGTGTTGCACTTTTGTACGGGTCGTGTTTTCAATACGCGCCGTCAGAAACTTGTCGATACGGACGGGTGTTTGTCCCCTGTCCACCGTCCAGTGGTAATGTTCGTACAGATCGCCTGTCTGCAATTCATCGTCAATATCCGTCATGCCTGTTTTACTGTCGGGACAAAGGTAAGAAAAGTTCTCTGTTATACTTTACTCGGTATAGTTTTGTGCATTAAAAAAAGAATAAGCATCTTTGCAAAACCCCTCAGTAATGCAAGGTATGCTTATTCAACTGAATTTATCCGAAGAAGAAATTCGGGTGCTAAATTACAAAAGATTTCGTGAAAAGAGTCTGATTCTACAAAAAAGATTACATGCTTTGTCACTGCTGTCCGGTTAAAATTATGTGAGTGAAATAGTTTACAGGGATGTAGTTTTTCGATTTTAAGCGCTCTACAATTAAATATTTGCAAATAGAAACAGATTTGACTGCAAATATGAGATTCTCCGAAACATACAAAAAAGTAACTCCTATGTTATTGATTTGCGCATATATGCATAAAACACA
>JAIRLS010000134.1 GCA_031259205.1 Bacteroidales bacterium
GGCTGTCTCAAAAGCACGCAGATGACGCAGATGATGTGGATTTGCACAGATAAAAACGAGGCGTACAAAACGAAAGAAGTTGATTATCCATAAAATAAAAATCTGCGTTCCTCTATTAAATCTGCGTTATCTGCGTGCTAATACCCTTTTGAGACACCCCCTTATGAAAATCAAATCCTTTCAGAACTTTTAAGAGGGATGGGAAGAAAGCGGAAAACAAAACACGGATGGAACAGTCCTCTGACCGATAACACCTCAAAAAAAGAATTAACCAAAAATTTTTCGTGAGGTGTGCCGTGTGCCGTATACCGTTTATCTGTTGAGAGTTTATTTCTATTGGGGGTTTTCCGCAGAAATTCAAAAAAGAATCCTACTTTTGTCTTTTCAATCGAATTGAAAAAATAAATTTGCATACATCAAAAATTCCATGCCGATGCAATGGTTCCTGTACATTCTGTTTTATGCCGTATGCCGGCTATTGGCGTTGATGCCGTTCAGGGCGCTTTATGCGATTTCCGACGTCCTGTATCTTTTTATTTATTACCTGACGGTCTATCGCCGGAAGGTAGTCATGGAAAATCTGCGCAATGCCTTTCCGGAGAAAACGGAGGACGATCGAATCCGTATTGCCCGACAATTTTATCACTTCCTGTGCGACATATTCGTCGAAACCATCAAAGTGATGCACGCAAATGTGCAGCAGATTCGCCGTCATATCCGTTACAGCCATCCCGAGATGATTGAAGAACTGTACCGGAAAGGCAAACATGTCGTCTGTATAACAGGGCATTACGGGAACTGGGAGTGGCTGGCTTCCTTAGGCCACCCCGTACCTTACCGGCTGGCTACCCTTTACCATCCCCTGCAAAACAGGTATTTCGACAAGTTTTACTACCGTTTGCGCACCAAATTTGGAGCCGAAGCTGTTCCTTCCGGCAACGCCCTCCGCGCCGTCAGTCAATACTACAGCCACCCCCTCCCGACCATTATATGCTTTCTGGCTGATCAGGCGCCGTCGGATCATCCGTCCAACTACTGGACTACCTTTTTGCATCAGGAATCCGCCATCTTCATGGGAGCGGAAAAACTGGCGCGGCGTTTCGGCGCCGCCGTCCTCTATTACGAGATACGACGGGTAAAACGCGGCTACTACGAAGTGGACACCACCCTTATTACCGAAAACGCTGCCGAAACGAAGGAATACGAAATTACCGCCCGGCACGTGGCGCTGCTGGAACAAACCATCCGGAGAAACCCGCAATACTGGCTGTGGAGCCACCGCCGATGGAAACGGAAAAAAAGAGTATTGACAATCGACAGATAAAAAGGCTAAATCTTTTTTGAAGCGCCGGAGAAAATAGATTGTTGAAACGCAATTTCATTTGATTTTTGCGCCCGGAGCGGGATTTATGGCTAAATCTTGAGGCGCTATGAAAAACAATTTTTCCGACCTCCGCTTATAGCGCGAAAACACAAAGGGATGTAGAGGCGAAAGCCTTTCGTCTGAAAGAACGAAAACCTCTATCCATGTTGTGATGCAAGAATGTGTACAGTCTATGAGCTTTATTGATTATGTATTCTACAGGATGTAAACCACCTCTGACGGAATGTCATGTAATGCTCGCCGGATGGCAATCATCTCTGACCATTACAGGCGAAAACTCCCCGGAATGTGCGCAATATCCAACAAATTGACAGGTAATGTCCCTTAAAAAATGTATTTACTATTCAATAAAGAGAGTATGCAATTTATCCGTACATTTGCTCACACGCCTGTTTTGCTTCTTTGCAGCAGCGTTGCGTCGTCCCATTGCGTGGTGGAAGTGTGTCCCGACAGCGGCAGGATGCGTTCGTGAATAGCGTCGACGATCCATTCCTTTTGCGGGAAGAAAGCGCGTTCCAGTTCGTAGGCGGGCGTAATCCAGTTGCGCGATCCGACCACTACCGGTGGCGCGTCCAGTTCGTCGAAAGCGAGTTGGGTGATGTTCTGCGCCATATCGTTGAGGAATGATCCGCGTGCGGAGGCGTCGCTTGCCAGTACGATGCGTCCTGTCTTGCGGACGGATTGCAGCACGGGGTCGTAGTTGAACGGCACTATGCTGCGGGCGTCGATCACTTCCGCTTCTACGCCGTACTTCGTTTTCAGTTCGTCGGCGGCTGCAATGGCGGTGTAGAGCGTGGAGCCGACGGTGAGGATGGTCACGTCTTTACCTTCGCGTTTCACGTCGGGTTCGCCGAACGGTATTTCGTAATAGCTTTCGGGTACGCCGCCTTTGTGAAACTGTTCGGGTACGTCGTAGATGCGTTGGCTTTCGAAGAAGACAACAGGGTCGGTGCCTTGCAGGGCGGTGTTCATCAGTCCTTTAGCGTCGTATGGGGTGGCGGGGAAGCATGTTTTCAGTCCCGGGATGTGCGCTACCAGCGACGACCAGTCCTGCGAGTGTTGCGCTCCGTATTTTGAGCCTACAGACACGCGGACGACGACCGGCATTTTGATGACATTGCCGCTCATGGCCTGCCATTTGGGTAGCTGGTTGAATACTTCGTCGCCGCAACGTCCGAGAAAGTCGCAGTACATGATTTCCACCAGCGCCCGCCCGCCGCACATGGCGTATCCGATAGCGGTTCCCACGATAGCGCCTTCGGCAATGGGCGAGTTGAACAGGCGATGGTAGGGGATGGCCTCCGTCAGTCCGCGATAGACGGCAAATGCGCCGCCCCAGTCGCGGTTTTCCTCGCCGTAAGCCACCAATGTAGGGTCTTTATAGAAACGGTCGATGATGGCTTCAAAGAGTCCGTCGCGTAGTTGGAACACTTTCATTTTCGACACCGGTTTGCCCTCTTTGTCGAGATAGAAACGTTCCTTGTTTGCAATTGCTTTCACGCGCGGATTGTCGGCCATCGGCGTCAGCACGTCGGGAGTGCGTCCTTCTTCCATGCTTGCCGCCGATCCGTTGGAGAACATCATTGCGCCGATGCTTTCCGGCTCTGCCAGTAGGGGCGATATGGAGAAGTCGGTGGCGATTTTCAGTGTACCGGTGATCTGTTCTTTTACCGTTTCGCGAATTTTTTCAAGGTCGTTGTCGGCGGCTATTCCAGCTTTTACCAGTTCGTTGCCGAAGCTGTCGATGCTGTCGTGCTGCTTCCATTCCTCCACTTCTTCGGCGGTGCGGTATGATGAAGCGTCCGACGGGGAGTGTCCGCTGTAACGATAGGTCAGCACGTCGAGCAGTACAGGGCCGTTTTTTTTCGCAAGGATTTCGCGTTTGCGGCGGTAGGCGTCAATTACGGCAAGCGGATTGTAGCCGTCCACCCGTTCGGCGTGCATCATTTCGGGATTCACGCCCGCTCCGATGCGTGCTGCAATGTCGTAGCCCATTGTTTCTCCGCAGGTTTGTCCACCCATGCCGTACTGGTTGTTCATGATATTGACGATGAGCGGCAATCCGCCTTTGTATTCGCCTTCCCACAGTTGCCTGTACTGGTCCATTGCGGCAAACATCAGTCCTTCCCACACGGGGCCGCACGCCATGGAAGCGTCGCCGATATTGCACACCACAATTCCTTTCTTTTGATTGACTTTCTTGAAAAGCGCGGCGCCTACGGAAATGTCGCCCGAACCGCCTACAATGGCGTTATTGGGGTAAATGCCGAACGGCGTGAAAAAGGCGTGCATGGATCCGCCCAGTCCCCGGTTGAAGCCTGTCGAACGGGCAAAAATTTCCGCCATAGCGCCGTATAACAGGAAATACTGTGCTATTTCCTTTACGGAACCTTTGAAGTGTTTTTCTACTACGCGCAGGATGTTGCCTTTTTCGAAGGCGCTCATGACGTCCGTCAATTCCTTCTCGTCCAGTTTGGCGATGGCCGACAGGCCTTTGGCAAGGATTTCGGCGTGACTGCGGTGCGAACCGAAGATATAATCATCCACGCTTAGCGTATAAGCCATTCCTACGGCTGCAGCTTCCTGTCCGATGCCCAGATGTGCGGGACCCGGATGGTTGTATTTCACGCCGTTGTATTCGCTGGATATCTTGATGGCGTTAATCATCTCCTCAAAATTGCGGATGACCGCCATATCGTGGTAAATCCGTAGCAGATCCGCGTCCGAATAGTTGGCGCGTTCTTCGGCTAAATTCTTTTTGTAACGGTTGACGGGAATTTTCCCAAATTCGATGAATCCGGCTTTGCGGACGTCTTTCGGATGAATAAACTGACTTTTAGGCATAATTTTATATCTGATTTAAATTATTTTCTTTACAAGTGACCGTTTGATGGTTTTTGAATTTTCCTGTTATACAAGCTAATTCACATCATCCTGTCAATAAATACAATGCGTTTAATTCTAACTTTCACCGTTTTACAACGGCGCACAAAGATAATCATTATTACTTGTAATGACAAGTTTGGGAAAAATATTTTTTCAGGAATGAAAAATAAACGACGTATCACAATCCGTTTTTCACAAAATACGATACGAAACATGCGGGGAAAAACCTTTTTGAATTTTGGAACGGGAAAATAGTGTCAGGTCAACGCTTCGCCGTCGCGACAACGCTGTTTTCCGCTCCTCGCTGTGCCGAAATACGACAATATTCGGCCGACATGACAGCAGTTGCATTTCAAATCGCCGCAAAAACATTTTTTCATGCGCCTGCTTCCGTACATGACAGGATGGACGATGCGGCAATTTGAAATGCGCCCGATTTTCTTTTCGTTCGCGTAAAATTCCTGTCCGAAGTGACGATTTTTCCGTTCGGAGCGACAAAACGGCAATCAATTATTTGCTATTCGCTAAATTTTTCGGCTATTTTCCGATAAGCGGGCATTTTCGTCCCTGCGGCTTCGCCCATTCGTATCATTTGGAACAGCAAGCCGTCGATTTCCGATTGGCGGCCTTTTGCCAAATCTTTTTGCAGGGAAGCGGTGGTGTCGGGATCCAATTTATCCAATATTTGCAGGTGTGATTCTACGAGGTTATCCGGAATAGGGATACCCGTTTTCTTTCCTGTTTCGGCGCTTTCGCGGGACAACTCGATAAAAAGGTCGCGTTCCTTGCCCGGTCGCTGTATCGGTCGCATGGGAACGTTGAAGTATGCGCCTGTGCAAGCCATTGCCGAGATATATGACCATTTGACAAAAGTATCGCGGTTGATATCGTCCGAAATATCCGCTTTAATGCCGGCGGAAATCAGGTCGGCGCGTACGGCTTCCTGTTTTCCGGCAGCGACGTTTTGTCCTTTGCGGGCGCCGTACACAATGCGGAAAATCTTTCCCATCTGCGTTATCTCGCCCGCCGCCGATACGAAACTTACGATGTAGATGCAGCCGTCCAGCACGGTAATCCCGTTCGCCAGCCGCTGTATTTTTTGGCCGGATCCGTAAACGTTAAGTATCGGTATCACTAAGCTTTCCGGATGCGCCGCTTTCCGGATCAGCGGAATGATAGACTCGACGGAATAGCCTTTTACACATACGAATATTACGTCGGCTTTGTCGTCATACTCTTCGGCGGTACAGGCTTTCACCGAAACGGTAATAACGCCTTTGAGAGAGGAGTTGAGCCGTAGTCCCTGCCGGCGGATGGCCTGTAAATGATCCCCCCGCGCAATACAAGTGACATTGTGGCCTGCCGTTGCCAGAAATCCGGCGATGCTGCCGCCTACGCCGCCGACACCGGCAATCAGGTATTTTCGATCATGATTCTTGTCGGACATTTTATTAAATTTCCGACAAACGTACATGAAAATTTTAATATTTCCAAGTCGTGGAATCTGTTGGGTGCATTTCAAATTGTCGCATTGTTGTCTGCGACCTCGACGTTCCTGTCTGCGACCTCAATGTTTCTGTCTGCGACCTCAATGTTCCTGTCTGCGACCTCAATGTTCCTGTCTGCGACCTCGACGTTTCTGTCTGCGACCTCAATGTTCCTGTCTGCGATCTCAATGTTCCTGTCTGCGACCTCGACGTTCCTGTCTACGACCTCAATGTTCCTATCGGCGATAGCAATGTTCCTGTCGGCGATAGCAAATTCGAACTTTTTGATGCATATAATTCCGGTCAACGATAGCAATGTTCCGGTTGGCGATAGCAATGTCGAGGTCGGCGATAGAAAATTCGAACTTTTTGATGCATATAATTCCGGTCAACGATAGCAATGTTCCGGTTGGCGACAGAAATGTCGAGGTCGGCGATAGCAAAGACAATTTTACAGACAGGAAAGCGGGAAATCAATCATGGAACAGGAAACGACAATTTGAAATGCACCCAATCTGTTCAGGCCATATCAAAATTGTCCCGTGCGCAGTATCAGGTACTGTTACGCTTAATTTCCCGTTCCTTAAATATTGTATCTTATCCGGTCAGTTTTCTGTATCGTATTCGTTTCGGTTCTTCATCGCCGAGGCGTTTTTTGCGGTTTTGTTCGTATTCGGAGTAGGAGCCTTCAAAGAAACAGACAGTGGAATTGCCTTCGAAAGCGAGGATGTGAGTGGCGATACGGTCGAGAAACCATCGGTCGTGCGAGATGACGACAGCGCAACCGGCAAAATTTTCCAGTCCTTCTTCCAAGGCGCGTAGCGTATTGACGTCGATGTCGTTGGTAGGCTCGTCCAGCAGCAGTACGTTGCCTTCTTCTTTGAGGGCTATTGCCAGGTGCAGCCGGTTGCGTTCGCCGCCGGAAAGCGTTCCGCATTTTTTTTCCTGATCTGCGCCGCTAAAGTTGAATCGCGCTACGTAGGCTCTTGCATTGACTTGTTTTCCGCCAAGGGCTATTAATTCGTTTCCTTGTGAAATGACTTGGTAAACTGTTTTTTCAGCATCTATGTCTTTGTGGGTCTGGTCGACGTAGGCGATTTTTACGGTGTCGCCTACTTCGAAGACGCCGTTATCGGGTTTTTCGAGGCCCATGATAAGGCGGAAAAGCGTGGTTTTTCCCGCGCCGTTAGGTCCGATCACGCCTACAATGCCGGCAGGAGGCAGGCGGAAATCCAGATGTTCAAACAGCAGGCGGTTGTCGTAGGCTTTGGAAATGTCGTTGGCTTCGATGACTTTGTCGCCCAGCCGCGGCCCGTTGGGGATGAATATTTCCAGTCGTTCTTCTTTCCGGCGGCTATCTTCGTTGAGCATTTTGTCGTATGCCGCCAGTCGCGCTTTTGACTTTGACTGTCGGGCTTTGGGCGTCATGCGTACCCATTCCAGTTCGCGTTCGAGGGTTTTTCGGCGTTTGCTTTCCTGTTTCTCTTCCTGTGACATCCGGATCGTTTTCTGCTCCAGCCATGAGGAGTAGTTGCCCTGCCACGGGATGCCTTCTCCTCTGTCGAGTTCCAGAATCCAGCCTGCCACATTGTCGAGGAAATAGCGGTCGTGTGTGATGGCAATCACGGTGCCTTTGTATTGTTGCAGATATATCTCCAGCCATTGGATGGATTCGGTGTCGAGGTGATTGGTCGGTTCATCGAGCAGCAGTATGTCGGGCTTTTTTAACAACAGACGGCACAACGCCACGCGGCGGCGCTCGCCTCCCGACAGTACCGCTACGGGGGTGTCGCCGTCCGGGCAGCGTAATGCGTCCATAGCGCGTTCGAGGCGGCTGTCGAGGTTCCATCCGTCGGCGTGTTCTATTTTTTCCATCAGTTCGCCTTGCCGGAGCATTAACGATTCCATTTCCCCGTCGCTTACCGGTTCGGAAAAACGCAGGTTCACTTTTTCGTATTCTTCCATCAGGTCGACGATTTCCCGAACGCCTTCCCGAACAATGTCTTTTACAGTTTTTGTTTCGTCCAGATGGGGTTCCTGTTCAAGGTATTCTACCGAATAACCGGGGGCAAAGACTACTTCGCCCTGAAATGATTTTTCCGTTCCGGCAATGATTTTCAGCAATGTGGACTTTCCCGATCCGTTCAAGCCGATGATGCCGATTTTCGCGCCGTAGAAAAAGGACAGGTTAATGTCCTTCAGCACTTGTTTGTGTGGAGGAAAGGTCTTACTGACCCTCACCATTGAAAAGATAATTTTTTTGTCGTCGGCCATATCTTTTTGCAATTACGATTTTGCGGATTTTGTTTCCGGCATTCGTCAATTATATTCCAGTTTGGTTTCTAATTCTTCCATTTCTACTTTGAAATGGCGGTCGGTTTCTTTGAGATTGTTAACGGCTTTTATTGCATGAAGCACTGTTGCGTGATCTTTGTCGCCCAATTGAAGGCCGATGCTTTTCAGTGAAGTTTTGGTAAACAGTTTGGACAGATACATTGCTACTTGCCGTGCCTGCACGATTTCCCGTTTGCGGGTGTTGGAGAGGATATCGTCTTTTTCCATGTTATAGTAATCGGATACCATTTGAAGGATGTAATTGACGGACATTTCCCGTTTCGACCGTTTGGTGAGTCTTTCGATAGCCGAGCGTGCCAAAGCGAGAGTGATTGATTTTTTGTTCAGGGTGGCTTGTGCCAACAGGCCGTTGATAGCGCCTTCCAACTCGCGTACATTGTCCACTACGTTTTTGGCAATGTATTCCAGTACGTCATCGGGAAACCGGATGCCGTCAAGGTAAGCGCGTTGTTTCAGGATGGCCAGCCGCGTCGAGTAATCGGGAACCTGCAATTCGGTGGACAAGCCCCATTTGAAACGCGATAACAGTCGTTTGTCGATCAGTCCCTGCAAGTCAACCGGTGGACGGTCGGAAGTCAGTATCAACTGTTTGTTGCGCTGATGCAGATGATTGAAAATATCGAAAAAAGTCCTTTGCGTTGCTTCCTTGTGTTCAAATTCCTGAACATCATCAATAATCAGTATGTCAATACATTGGTAGAAATGCAGGAAATTATTGATGTCGTTTTTTAAGCGTGCGTCTACGAATTGTGTTTTAAATTTGGTTGCGTTCACATACAGCACGATTTTTTTCGGCGTCGATTCTTTTATCTTGATACCGATGGCTTGCGCAAGATGAGTTTTTCCAAGCCCCGATTCTCCATAGATAAAGAAAGGGTTAAATGCGGTTTCTCCCGGTTTTTCGGCAATGGCCAGACCTGCGGAACGGGCTAACCTGTTGCACTCGCCTTCTACGAAATTGGCAAATGAGAACTCGGAAGACAATTGCGGATCAATATCCAGGTGTTTGATGCCGGGCACGACAAACGGATTTTTCTTTTCCTGGTCGGCGATGGGGGCTGGAGGATTGGATAGCTTAATCTGAACCGAACTGCTCGGTATTACAACTTTTTTCGATTTATTACCGGTGGCATTGGAAACAGGAATGCTGTATTCCAGTCTTGCGCTCGGACCTATCACCCGCCGGATTGTCTTTTTCAGCAAATCAATATAATGTTCCTCCAAATACTCATAATAGAATTGACTGGGCACTTGTATGGTCAATACGTTTTGTTTGATGTTCACAGGAATAATTGGTTCGAAAAAGTGTTTAAATGTCGTTCCTTCAAGGTTGTCCTTGAAAATCAGCATACATTGATTCCAATATTGTCGATACATTTCTTTAATTATTTGAATTTAAGAAGATTAAAAAATAGATTTAACTTGAAAAAGTTTAGCAATATGGGGAAAAAAAAAATTAAAAAAAAATAATTGATGCTTAATTTTTTAAAAAAAATCTATTCGTTTTAAGTTCAGTGAATTATTTTTTCAAAAAAAATGTGAATTTATAATATATTTATAATCATGTATTTATGTATAATATTTTGGGGATGAAAACTTTAAAATCAACTTTGACAGTTCAAAATTTTCAGGTCATAATTTGTACCGGATCAATATCCTGTTGAAAATAGTTTTTATAAGAGTTAAATTTCAATCGCGTTTATGAATGGTTAAATTTATTAACACGATGCAATAGGGTGAAACACTTTTGGTTTACTACGAGCAAAATGATAATTTGTTGATTATGCACAACTTTACTGTATCCGAATATGCAGGGACATATCCTGACAATGGCGAATATCCTACCGGCGTGGAAACAGAGGAAAACACAGGTCTTGTCATCTATCCCAATCCGGTAGAAGACGTTCTTTACATCCGGTATGAAAACAGCGCTCCGGAAACAGCAGAGATATTCGACGCCAAAGGCCGGCTGCTCCTTAAATTGAAAATCACAGCCAAGTCGGAAGCCGTTAATGTGTCGTCATTACCTGCGGGTGCTTATATCCTTAGGCTTACAGAGAGAAATAACATAAAGAATATCAAATTTATAAAACCATGAAATGGTGATTTGTATGGCGGAACACGGGGATTTTAAGCCCCGTTGTTCCGTTTTTTTACCCTGCAAGGAAAGGCCAAAATCAGTTTGGCTCAAATTTCAAAGTCAATTCCTTTTATCCTGTTGTTAATTACAGGATAATTATCGAATGTTTTATCCGGATACTCTATCATCTCCTTTAGGCGTTTTTCTATTGATTCCCATTTAAATATTCCATCAAGTAATTCTATATCAACAGAAAAATCAATATCATCAAAATAAACCAACCCTTTTACCGCAGAAATTTTGCCGGTCTTGGGAAACTTTGCAGAAAAAGCATTCAGCATGTCATTTAAAGACATTTTACGGGACAGAAATGCAATATCGACAAAATCCTTGAGCCTTGTCCCGTTTTGAGAAACAGCAGTGAGTTTCATTGCCGCTATGTCATCAATGGAACATAACCGGATACCGTCCTGAATACATACAGACTTAGCAAATGGATAATCATACCTTATCAAGTCTAACTTTATACCATCAATATGACCGAAATACTTCATCGGCCATAAGCCTTTTTAGGAGTTCAAATAAATGTCTCTCAACCGCTTCCGTTCGTAACATATCAAATCTTCCTTTCTCAAATCAAAAACTGTTCTGACAAATGCCTCATCCCTTGGATTGAGAACGGCCTTTATCTGCTTAACAATTTCCTTTACGCCATCAAATCCTCCATAAAGTTTAAATATAGCATAGAAATCACTTTCATCCCCTCTTTCAATGACCCTCTGCACAACAAAAAATCTCATTGCCTGCCATTTTGCAGGCGTTAATCCGGAAATATTGACATCCCAAAGCAAATGGGACGACACTTTGAGTTTATTCTCCGTATCGGCTTCTATTACTTCCTTCCAATCATTAAACATGACATTTTCATTTTAACTGTTTCACAAAGTTAGGTAACTATTTCAGGATTTCCAAGCGCATGAAACGAAAAAAAATAAATAATACGATATTTTCAAACATTTTTTATATCTTTGGGGGGTTAAACAGTCGAAATATCTGAACTATGGAAGTCAAAGGATTGAACAGGGAAACCAAGAATCGTACCGGCTACGTGAATTTCATTATTATGGGATTTGCACGCGCTTTTTACAGACCTGTTCCGGATATGTTATGTTAAAAATTGTACGATAAAAGATTTTCCATATTTTTGCCTTTCCGTATGAAAGGAAACATTGAACATGAAGGCACTGTCACTGCGATTTCGGGGCGTATATTGACGGTACGCATCACAGCGTCGGCGGCGTGCGGCAGTTGTGCAGCCAAAAGTCACTGCATGCCGTCGGAAAGCATGGAGAAAGAACTCCATATCGAAGGCGTGTGGGAGTATTTTGTTGAAGGCGAGAAAGTAAAGGTGTCGATACAACCGGAAACAGGCTTCAAGGCAGTGGGAATCGCGTATTTATTCCCTTTTGTACTGGTGCTGTTGAGTTTGTCGGTATCTTACTGGCTAAGCGGTAACGAATTGGCAAGCGGAGGAATCTCTTTGTTCATGTTAGTCCCTTATTATCTGTTGCTAAAGCTTTTCCGTTACAGGATAGGGCGTTCTTTTAATTATAAGGTCACCAAATTCCGAAATCTTGATTAAATTCCGTCGAATCTGGCGTATTGCTTATCCGATTGTGATAGGCAACATTGCGCAAAATCTGTTGGGTATCACCGATACGGCCTTTATCGGCCGGTTGGATGCTGTCGCTTTGGGCGCTGCCGCGCTGGGCAACGTGTTCTACATTGCCGTCATGATGCTGGGATTTGGATTCAGTATTGGTATCCAGATTATTGTAGCCCGTCGTTATGCCGAAGGGCGTTATAGCGACGTCGGTAACGTTTTGCATCATGCCCTGCTTTTTTTGGCGCCATTCGCATTACTGATTTTTATATTGCTGAAAATAAGCAATAAAGAGATTCTCCCTTTGTTGATACAGTCCCCCGAAGTATTAGCCTCCACCTCCGGTTTTATCGACATGCGTATCCTGGGAATTTTATTTGGGTATATCATTTATGTTTTTCAGGCTTTTTTGATCGGGATTGCCCGTACGAAACTTATTTCGTACGTTACGATCCTGATGGTCGCCGTTAATATTCTGTTCGACTGGGCGTTGATTTTCGGATATGCCGGTTTTGAAGCGATGGGAGTTGAAGGTGCTGCTTTGGCTTCTGTCATTTCCGAAATATCTGCGGTATTCGTATATGCGATTTACATTTACCGGAAAAAAACGATGCGAATCTATCGCATTTTCAGCAGCATCCACTATTCCATGCGTATGATGCTGCAATTGCTCAAAATATCCTTTCCCGCTTCCCTGCAAAACTTTCTCTCGGTAGCGTCATGGTTCATCTTTTTCATCATGGTGGAAAAGCTCGGTGAAGAAGCGTTAGCGGTGTCGAACATTGGCCGCAGTATTTATATGCTGTATCTCATACCCTTGTGGGGTTTTTCGTCTGCCGTCAATTCGCTGGTCAGTTACAGCATCGGATGCCGAAAACCCATGCTGATTTACCCCATTATGGGGAAGGTTGTGCTGTTGACCGCTGTATCCATCCTTCTACTCGAATTGTTGTCCTTTCTTTTTTCCGGTACGGTGATGTCCATATACACGAATATCCCCGAATTACAGGAATTGACCCTGCATATCATGCCCACGATGTGCCTTTCCGCTCTCGGTTTTGGCGTCGGATTTATTTGTTTCAATACGGTATCAGGCACAGGCAACACACATATCTCTCTTTACATCGAAATGATTGCAACTTGCGTATATCTGGCGATTACGATTCTGGCGGTAGAAAGCTGGCGCTGGGGCATAGTGTGGGTGTGGCTGGTGGACGGCATCTATGGCCTTTTCATGATGCTGGCCGCCCTGATTTACCTGAAAACAGGAAAATGGATGAACCGGAAAGTATGATCTCTCCTGCATCCTTTTCCGAAGTTGCTGAAAATGAGCCAATACGCGCAATGTAAAAAACTTTACCGAAACGCATATATGGCACACGATGGTTTCGTTCTTTTGGTTAATTCTTTTATTGAGGCGCTATTGGTCAGGGGACTGTCTATCCGTGTTTTGTTTCCCGCTTTTTTTCCATCCATCTCAAAAGTCCTGTACAGTCTTGATTTTCATAACCGTATGTCGTTGACATGCGGAACCGGAAACACCCGGCAATCACTGCCTGAATTGAAAATCGACTCAGTCAAAGGCAGAAGTTGTCCTGCCTTTGACTGAGTCGAACTTACGTTAACTAAACCCATCGAACGACAGTAGGGACAATTTTTGTGCGAAGCCGGAAGGTCTGAATTTATGATGACGCCAATTTTGGCAGATCACATCGACGCATATACGTAATTGTATTTCAATGAAATAAATAATATTTTTAAAAATATTCGACCATTCGGTATGATGCAAACATAACATTCGTTATTTTCGCACTTTAATTTCGAATTGTTCATCTTCTGAAATGAGGAAATGGAGAACCGAGGATTCGGTAGAATTATATAATGTCGGAGGGTGGGGACTGAATTATTTCTCCATCAATGATAAAGGCAATGTCGTTGTCACGCCGAAATCAGGCGGCGCAAGTGTCGACCTGAAAGAAGTGATTGACGAATTGCAGCTCCGCGACGTATCAACGCCCGTGTTGTTGCGTTTTCCCGACATTTTGGATAGTCGTATAGAAAAAATATTTAACAGTTTTAAAATTGCTTCGGAGGAATACGGCTATCAAGGGCAGAACTTTATCATCTATCCGATCAAAGTCAACCAGATGCGTCCGGTAGTGGAGGAAATCGTGAGCCACGGGAAAAAGTTCAATATCGGACTGGAAGCAGGTTCGAAGCCTGAGTTGCACGCGGTGCTGGCCATCAACACCGACGCCGATTCTGTGATCATCTGCAACGGCTACAAGGATGAAGACTACATCGAACTTGCACTGTTGGCGCAGAAGATGGGCAAGCGGATTTTTATCGTGATAGAAAAACTGAACGAATTGAAGTCGGTCGTTGGTATTGCCCGGCGGCTGAAAGTGAAGCCCAACATAGGGATTCGCATCAAACTGACAAGCATCGGAAGCGGAAAATGGGAAGAATCGGGCGGCGATATCAGCAAATTCGGCTTAAATTCCAGCGAACTGCTCGAAGCGCTGGATATTCTCGAAAAGAAAGAAATGAAAGACTGCCTGCGCCTTATCCATTTCCACATCGGCAGTCAGGTGACCAAAATACGCCGCATTAAAAACGCCTTGCGCGAGGCGTCGCAATTTTACATACGGCTCAAAACACTGGGCTACAGTGTAGACTTTGTGGACATCGGCGGCGGATTGGGCGTAGACTACGACGGCACCCGCTCCGCCATCAGCGGAAGCAGCATCAATTACAGCATACAGGAATATGTGAACGACTCCATATCCACCTTTGTGGATGCCAGCAACAAAAACGGCGTCCCGCACCCGAATATCATCACCGAATCGGGACGTTCGCTCACCGCACATCACTCGGTGCTTATCTTTGAAGTGCTGGAAACCACCACCGTCCCATCGTGGGACGAAAATGACAAGATCTCTGGCAACGACCATGAACTGGCACGCGAAATGTACACCATCTGGGATCATCTCAATCAGGCAAGCGTATTGGAATCATGGCACGACGCTCAACAAATCCGCGAAGAAGCGCTCGACCTGTTCAGCCTCGGACTGATCGACCTGAAAACCCGCGCCCAAATCGAACGGCTGTTTTGGTCGGTTGCATTGGAAGCCTACAAAATTGCCAACGAATCCAAACACGCGCCCGAAGAACTGCGACAACTCTCTAAAGCGCTCTCCGATAAATATTTCTGCAATTTCTCCCTGTTCCAATCCTTGCCCG
This sequence comes from Bacteroidales bacterium, assembly GCA_031259205.1. Taxonomy (GTDB): domain Bacteria; phylum Bacteroidota; class Bacteroidia; order Bacteroidales; family UBA4181; genus JAIRLS01. The sequence goes on from JAIRLS010000134.1 coordinate 15,099, forward strand.
ATTCGTGGGCGATAGACCAGATCTTCCCCATTATGCCCGTTCACCGGCTGGACGAAAAACCCGACAGATATGCCACCCTGCAAGACATCACTTGCGATTCGGACGGGAAAATCGCCAACTTCATCTCCACCAAAAATTTTGCCTCCCACCTGCCCGTACATTCCCTCAAAAACCGCGAATCGTACTACATCGGCGTGTTTCTGGTAGGCGCATATCAGGAGATACTCGGCGACCTGCACAATCTCTTCGGCGACACCAACGCCGTACACATCTCCATGACCGACAACGGCTACGAAATCGATAAACTGATTGACGGCGAAACAGTGGCGGAAGTGCTGGAATACGTACAATACAATCCGAAAAAACTTGTACGAACAGTAGAAACATGGGTATCAGGCTCCGTCAAAGTAGGACTTATCACCGCCGAAGAAGGCAAAGAATTCCTGTCCAACTATCGGTCGGGACTGTACGGATATACTTATCTGGAATAAATATCACCTTTTTAATAATAATAATCACAAATATTTTTTTATCATGAACAAATTAAATTTTATTCGATGCTTTTTCGCCGTATGGATATTAATGACGGCAGCCGTTTTTCAAATAAAAGCCGAGATCAAACTCCCTGCCATTTTCAGCGATAACATGGTGTTACAGCAACAGTCGCAAGTAGCCGTGTGGGGTTGGGCAAAAGCCAATGCGAACGTTAAAGTGACAAGTTCGTGGAACAAAAAGAGTTACACCGTACAAAGCGACGGAAAAGGTTTTTGGAAGGTAAAAATAGCCACTCCGGTAGCCGGATATACCCCTTACACGCTGACGGTAAGCGACGGTAAGCCTGTTACACTGAAAAATGTGCTGATTGGGGAAGTATGGATCTGTTCGGGACAGTCCAACATGGAAATGCCGATGAGAGGAAATGTCGGTCAGCCGATTGAAGGCGGTCCCGAAGATATTATCCGTTCTACCAATGCAGGTATCCGTTGTTTTACGGTGAAGAGAGTATCTACGGTGACCCCGAAAGAAGATTGCACCGGAAATTGGAAAATAGCCAATCCGGGGACAGTGCCTGATTTCACTGCAACAGGCTATTATTTCGGCAGGTTGCTCAATGAGGCGCTGAATGTGCCTGTAGGCCTCATCCACACCAGTTGGGGCGGCTCGCGAATCGAGGCGTGGATGACGCCGGCCTCTGTAAAGAACGTGCCGGAAAAGACCATACCGGCAAGCGACGCGGACATTAAAGTCATCAACGGCGATCCGACGGTCCTGTACAACGGCATGCTGCACCCCCTTGTCGGATACGGCATCCGTGGCGCCATCTGGTATCAGGGCGAAAGCAACAAAGGAGAACCGAATTTATACGTAAAAATGTTTGATTTGATGGTTCGCGAATGGCGCAATATCTGGGGAGTAGGCGAATTTCCATTCTACTACTGCCAGATAGCGCCCTACAATTATGGAGGCGGACATCCCAATTCCGGCTATATCCGCGAAGCTCAAGCCAAAGGACTCTTGACGCCCAACACCGGTATGGCCGTACTGATGGACGCCAACAGTCCCGCCTGTATTCATCCGCCTAAAAAACGGGACGCCGGAGAACGCATGGCGCTTTGGGCTTTAGCCAAAACTTACGGATACGAAAAAATCCATTACCGCAGCCCCGAAATGGAGTCTTTCCAAAAAGAAGGGCGTGTGGCAATCATTACATTCAACACTTTTGGATCGGACAGGGGCCTCACCACCCATGGCAAAGACATCAAAAACTTTGTTATTGCAGGAAAGGACAAACGTTTCCATGCCGCCAAAGCTGTCCTGTCGGGCAACAAAGTATATCTCTTTTCACCCGCTGTTGCAGAACCGGAAGCCGTCCGCTATTGCTGGGACGACACCTCCGGTACCGAAATATTCACGATAGAAGGCAATCTGCCCGTTTCGTCCTTCCGTACGGATAACTGGTAGTCATCGGAAAATGCAACATGCACAACATCAAATATATAAAATCTTCGGATGAAGACGAAATAAATAATTTGGAAAAAATACGACCTGCGAGAAAAGTTTGGCACGATAATTGAAGTATTCTATAATGAATAGTTTCATATAAGAACAATAGTTTTTCTCATAAGTTAATGGTTAATAATTAAATGTTAAATGTCAAAAGGGTCATTCGCGAGAATCGCCCTTTTGTTTGTTATTTACATCATATATCAATGATACGTTACAACTTGAACCCGCTGTTTTGGTTTTTCTTCCCGATTTTTATTTTCCAAATCAAAAAATACTAACTTTGCGTTCCAAATTAATATCGTTTATGATTTTACCGATTTACCTGTATGGATGGCCTTTATTGCGCAAAAAGAGCGAGGATATCACGCCCGATTATCCCGGTTTGCAACAATTGGTGGCCGATATGTTTGAAACCATGTACGCGGCTGATGGCGTCGGATTAGCAGCCCCCCAGATAGGATTATCCCTGCGTCTGATAGTCATTGATGGTACGGCAATGGCAAAAGACGATCATCCGGAAGAGTCCCTGCACGGTTTTAGGAAAGTTCTTGTCAATCCTGTGATTAGAGCGCGAGGAGGCGATGAATGGTCTGATAGCGAAGGCTGTCTCAGTCTTCCGAAAGTCCGCGAAATAGTCAAACGTCCCCAATGGATTGACATCGACTACTTCGACGAACATTTTCAAGCCTGTTCCGAACATTATGACGGAATGCCTGCCCGAATCATTCAGCACGAATACGATCACCTCGAAGGATCGCTGTTCATTGATAAAATATCACCTCTGCGCCGCAAATTGATTGCCGGTAAACTGGTCGCCGTCAGCAAAGGGAAAATGGAAAGTAAATATAAGACTAAAATTTTTAAAAAATAATCCGGCAAGATAGGATGTTACCTGTTTTTTAGCATCGTTCCTCCGTAAAAAAAAACTTTTTCATCCCATTCGCTTGGAAATCTTAAAATTTTCATGTACGTTTGCGCCGTCAAAACGGTGAGGTGGGTGAGTGGCTTAAACCAACAGTTTGCTAAACTGTCGTACGGGTAACCGTACCGGGGGTTCGAATCCCCCCCTCACCGCATAAATCCCTTTAATTTGAAGCTATTCAGCGTACATATACTTCCGATATGGAGCCACCGACGTTAAGGCGGGACGGCTAAACGGTAAAAAACAACGCTTCATTACTCAAAACTATGGATGGAAAGACAAAGATTTCTACCTCTATCGAACGGCCGGAGATTTTTCATAGCATTTCAATAAAAGAATTAACCCGATAAACCTTGCTTGGTCTTTCATATAAATTACCTATTTTTGCATTTTAAAAATGGAATATGTTGAAAAAAGGAACCTTGATTTTTCTCTCTATCATGTTCATCTGGTTATTCGGGCGGTGCGCCAGGATGCCCGGGAGCATTTCAGGCGGGCTGAAAGATGAAACGCCGCCGGTGTTCCTGAGCAGTATACCGCCGCAGTATACCGTACTCTTCGACCCTAATGCCAAACGGATTGAAATGATATTCGATGAATTTTTGCAATTGAAGGACGCCAATAACCAGTTCGTTTCTTCTCCGCCGATGAAAAAAAAGCCGGAGATACTGCTGTATGGGAAAAAAATACGGGTGAACCTCAAAGAACCGCTGTTGCCTGACAGAACCTACACGTTTAATTTTGGAGAGGCTATAACAGACAACAACGAGTCGAATAAAATTGTTGGATTTCAGTATGTCTTTTCTACCGGCAGTCATATTGATTCACTTACTTATACCGGAAGAGTGCTGAACGCTTTCGACCTCGCGCCCGGCAAAAAAGACGACAAACTCCCCGTTTGGGCGCTTCTTTATGATGATTTAAGCGATTCGGCCGTGTACAAGTCCCTACCGGCCTACGTTGCCAAAACCGATCCTTACGGTTTCTTCACCTTTTCCCATATTCGCCCCGACACCTTCCGCATCTTCGCTTTGCGCGACGCCGGCGACAACCTGCTCTTCGACATGCCCTCCGAACAGATTGCCTTTGCCGACACCCTCATCGTGACGGACGAACGTTACTACCGTGATCCCGATATCCCCTTTCCCAACTCCCTGAACCTGCCGGACTCCATCAAAGAAAAAAATCCGGAACTGCCCCACAAAGACATTGTCCTGTACCGTTTTCAGGAAACTCCCACCAAACAATACCGTACTTCTTACGAACGACCGCAGGCCAACCTGTTGAAGTTCGCCTACACCCTGCCCGTCGATTCTTTGCCCATCAGCATTGTCAGTGATAGCCTCTATTCCGCCGAATGGTATATACCGGAAATATCCGCCAACAATGACACGCTTTCCTTCTGGCTGACCGACACCACCCTGATCAACCGCAAAACGCTGTTGGTGCAGATGTGGTCGCCGCGTACCGATTCGACCGGACAAATATCCCGTTTTTCCGACACACTGAAAATGTCGTTCGAACCACCCAAAACAATTGATAAACGGTCGCGAAAAGAACGGAAACAGGAAGGCCCCGTCATCCGTCCTCGCTCTCCGGTAGAAACAATGCTTATCGCCGCCAACGTGAAAGACAAAATAGACCTGACCGACCGCCTGCAACTAACTGCATCCCAACCCATCAAAGAAACGGATGTATCGCAAATCAGCCTCACCGAAGAAGTTGATACGCTGAAAGTACCCGTCCCCTTTACCTTGGTGAGGGATTCGGCCAATATGCGCAAATGCTTCATCGACTGGCCACTGAAAGAAGACACCAAATATTTCATGACTGTCGACTCCATGGCTTTCAAAAGCATTTACGACGTTTTCAACGATTCAACCGGTTTTGTGTTCACCTCCCAGAAAGAAGATTATTACAGCAGCATCGAAATCACCTTTCAACACGTCACTTGCCCGTTAGTGGTACAGATTTTGAAGGGAGAAAAAGAAGATATCGTTAAAGAAGTGTTACTTTCTGATAAAAACGTAATACTGATGGATTTTCTAAAACCGGATAAATATAAATTGAAAGTTATTTACGACCGCAACGGCAATGGAAAGTGGGATACCGGTCACTACATGAGCAAGTTGCAGCCGGAAAAGATCGCTTATTACGACGAACCCGAAATCGAAACCCAATCGGGATGGACTGTCGAAATCAAATGGACATTACCATAATTTTTTTAATATCATCATAAATAAATATCATCATGAAAAAAATAATTTTTGCAACCCTCTTTTTAACGCTGTCGTTGTGCGGATTTGCACAGAAAAAAGTGACTTATGCCAACAAACAGCAGATTGACGACTTTTTCAAGTCGAAAACAATGATCGTACTGGACGCCAATCCGATGATCGGATACAATATTGTTATTGCCAACGCGGTAAAGAAATATTGGAAGATTACCCCTTTCGAAATCATTTCATCCGACCGGTTCGACGAAACTTTCACCGATCCGAAACTGTCCTTCATCTTCCTTTCGCGGGTAACGCTGGCGAAACAGGAAGAGGTGTGCTATCTCTACATGAATATTGTGATGGGCAATAAAGTGAAGGATATTACCGATCTGCCCGAATTGCTGTCCTTGCCGCTGGCTTATACCGGCGTGGACGAGGATAACTACGTGGATAAACTGCCGCTGATGCTGCAATTCGCACAAATTCACCTCAACCGGATACACGAAAAGGGATTCAAAATGCCTTACTCTCTGAAAGATTACAACGACAACGTCAACGAGTTGAAAAACAAAACCCTGTACTTGAAAGAAAGCGATTTGTCCAAAGAAGTAAGTGCGCCGGACGATATCAAAAAACTGTATTCGGGCAAAGTGAAGATCGTTTCTTCGGAAGAAATTACGCAGGCCATTGAACAAAAAGAACCGAATGCTGCCGTACTGCTTCAGATAGGACCTGCCGAAAACGAAAACAGCGGACGTTCCTACCGGCTGATCTACTCCATTGACAACGGGAACCTTCTTTATTACAATTTTCAGAATATCACCCAGAAAACGCCTGCCGGCATGTTGGCCAAAGATTTCAAATGGCTGGAAAACCATGTCCGTTAACGGAAAAACGGAGGAAGAAGTATGATGGTCCTTGATCTTGGATGTTTTACGCTTTCAAAACCGCAGTATTTTGGCGAATCCGATTAAGAAGTTAGCCAACCAGACGGCAATATACGGGTTATGCAGCATGATACCCCGTTTTCTGAATTACCTGCTGGTTCCCTTGCATACGAAAGCGCTCGACACGTCCGAATACGGCGTCAATACGGAATGGTACGCCTATGTCACCTTTTTGGTGATTCTGCTGACCTGCGGCATGGAAACAGGTTTTTTCCGCTTTTCGCAATACACCGACAAAAACAAAGTGTATGGAACGGCTTTTGTCAGTATTTTAGTCACTTCCCTGCTATTCATCGGCGGCGCCATGTTGTTTTCACGGCCTTTATCGGAGTGGATGCACTATGCAGAACACCGCGAATACCTGATCTGGTTCGGGTGGATACTTGGACTGGACGCCCTCACTGCTATCCCCTTCGCGCGTTTCAGGCTGGATAACCGTCCGATGCGTTTCGCTTTCTATAAAATGGTCAATGTCGGCGTCAATATCTTTTTTAATCTGTTTTTCCTGTGGTTTTGTCCCCGCTTTGCGGATGCCGGCTGGGTACAGGCGGTATATCGCCCCGAAACCGGCGCAGGTTACATCTTCCTGTCCAATTTGATTGCCTCCGGCATTACCGTCCTTCTTCTGCTGCCGGAGATTTTCCGCTATCCCGTTTGCTTCAGCTTTGGCCTGTGGAAACGGATGCTCGCCTATTCGCTGCCGCTAATGGCCGCCGGACTGGCAGGTAACATCAATGAGGCTATCGACCGCGTATTGATGAAATACCGTATTCCCAACTTCGAGCATCCGATGGAACAACTGGGCATTTACGGCGCCAACGTGAAAATTGCCGTTCTGATGGTGCTCTTCATCCAGATGTTTCGCTATGCCGCCGAGCCGTTCTTTTTCAACAATGCAAAAGAAAAGGATTCGCGCCGCACCATTGCCGAAGTAATGAAATATTTCGTAATTTTCTGCTTGCTGATATTCCTCGGCGTCACCTTCTACATAGACGTCATCAAATATTTCCTCCGCTCGGAAGCTTTCTGGGAAGGGCTGGATATTGTTCCCGTAATGCTGTTGGCCAACATGTGTCTCGGCGTCTACTATAACCTCACTATCTGGTTCAAACTCAGTAACCGGACATGGTACGGCCTGTTGATCGCCGCCATCGGAGCGTCGTTGAGCATTGCCGGCAACTGGCTGCTCATCCCGCTGTGGGGCTATCGCGCCTCGGCATGGATGCACCTCGCCTGTTATCTTACGATGATTGCCATCACGTGGAAACTGGGACAGAAACGATACCCCATTCCCTACGAACTGAAAAAAATCCTGCTCTATGTGACAGTCGCCATAGGATTGTTTTTTACGGCATCCCTTACGACATTGGAACATACAGGGCTTAATCTACTGAAAAATACGGCTTTGCTGGCAGTATTCGTCATTTATGTCGAACGAAAAGAACGGTTCATGAAAATGATATTGAAAGGATGAAACAGTTGATGACCGTTATACCTCTGCGTTCGATAAGCGCCGGCTTGTGCGTTGCAACACTGATGCTTGCCTCGTGCAGGCCGGCGCGGGTAGTTCCTTCTTCCGCCACGGCCAAAAGGTCGGCGGAGAAATCCCGTACCGCCGTCGTTACGGAATCGTCGAAGTCGAAACCGGAAATCGCTCGCCGGTCGGCGTCTTCCGAAAAAACCGGCTATCCGGCTACGGAATATTATGGAAACAGTTGGGATACGGAATATCTGCGTCTTTCATCTTCGCAGGCGCCTGTGGGAACGGTAAGGCTGACAATCAACGGAGCGTTTGTCGTTCCTGTTTGCGGAAGAATCAACTCGGAATTTGGGCCTCGCAACGGCGCAATGCACACCGGCATCGACATCAAGGTGGAACCGGACGCCCCCGTATATTGCGCTTTTGACGGCATGGTGCGCATGGCAAAAAACTACGGCGACTACGGGAATATAGTGACGGTACGACACGAAAACGGCTTGGAAACCGTGTATGCCCATCTGAACAGCATTGCGGTAAACGTCAATCAACGACTGAAAGCCGGCGACAGGGTAGGCGGCGGCGGACGTACGGGACGCGCTTCGGGCGTTCATCTCCATTTCGAAACCCGATTCAAGGGCGAACCGTTCAATCCCCGCCTGTTGATTGATTTCGAGAATTGCCGCCTGCAATCGACCACCCTTGCGCTCAACGAATACAGCTACCGCAAGTACGGGAAAAACCTGCAAACCGGCGTCCCTGTGAAGAAAGAAACTTCTACGTCCGCCATACTGCCGGTATTGCACGTGGTGCAGAAAGGCGACACTCTCTACAGCCTCGCCCGCCGCTACGAAACTACTGTAGAACAACTGAGAAAACTCAACCGGCTGACAGAACAATCAACCATCCAAACCGGACAACAACTGAGAGTGAAGTGACCAATCGGTTGAGAAAGGTTTTTTTTACCTGTTTTATCTCGTTATGCGCATGTTTTCAAGCAGATGCACTCACGATTTATTAGTTGCTACAAAAATGGAATGTAATCTATTTATTAACAAATTCCGTCGATGCCGACTCGGCTGACAGCCCGATTTCCTGCCGTTTTGAAGGGCATTTCTGCCAAGTTGGGTTAAGAACTTGTTGCAGGAGTGGAAAATGGAATATCGGGATTGGATGAATCGGAAAAAAAGCGGAGTAGGGGGGGGGCATTTCAAATTGTCGCATTGTTGTGTAAGCATCCGGAGAACTACACCCCCTCAGATTTCCGCCACAATCCGGGCAGCAATTGATTGAGGTCGCTCATTTTGCAATCATTAATCCGGTTGAGGACATCGGTGAGCCATTCGAC
>JAIRLS010000148.1 GCA_031259205.1 Bacteroidales bacterium
CCGTTCCTTGACCGATCACCCGACCGTCTTCCAGATTCAAGCCAATAACCGAAGGCGAGAGTAATTGAGTTGTACCGAACCGGATTTCGTATTGTACATCATTATTAATATGTAAATTAATTCTCAGTCTTCCATTAGGCGACAGGACATGGTAATCGACCGCATTCGCTGTTTGAAGAAAAAAACCAAAGAAACAGGCAAAAAAAAGTTTTTTAAATACGTTGTGTTTCATGATATATTAAAAAATGATTCCGAATAAATTTTACATTCTATATTGCGAAGCAAATGTAGGTAAAGATATGTTAAGAAAGTATATCATTTTTCGCCAAAAAATAACACATCCGTAGATTTTTTAGGGTTACAAGCGGCAACAAAGACTAATTTTATACAAAATGCGACCACTGTACACAGGATAGTTTTGTGTACAGGATATACGTGCAGTTACTGTTTTATTCCGATGTTATTGGATTTCCGTAATCTCGAACCTGTTTTTCCCGGTAAATACAATCAGGGCGGCTTTCAGGCTGGGACGATCTTGCATCCGGTGAGCATGGATGTATTGCGTCAACTGTTCCAGTCCTTCTTTGCTTTTGGCGGCAATTTCCTCTTCCTTTGCCGAAGCTTTGCAATACTTTATCTCGAACACCCATTCGTACCTGACCTGAGGAAACAGCGGGTTGCGCTGCAGGAAAATGTCTGCCCGACCGGGAACAGTCTCGTATTCACTCATCGGGATATATACATTGCTCATGAACAGGTAGGCCAGCAGCAGGATTTGAATGTACTTCTCGTCGAAGCGTTGCAAATCGTAATCGGACAGTTTTCCGAAAGCACTCTCCGAGATGTAGGTGATGAAGCGTTGCAGGTCGCCTTCCATTGCCAGCGTATAAATGGCGTCGTTCAGCGGCTGGGAACGGATGGTCATTCCCGGGGAGGTTTCCATTACCTGTTTGGCCAAATATTCCCAGTACAGCGTCTTGACGGAATAGTTGGGAATGCAGAGTTTCAACTGGAAGCGGTAAGGCTCCTTTATCGTCAGCAACCCCATGTAAAAGAGAAGGGAAATGAAATAGCTGTCGTCGCTGAGCATGTCGATGGAGAATTTCTCCATGATTTCGGAAACGGCCCCGCCGTCCTTCATAATCTGAAGCAGGGTTTCCCTGTTATTTTCATTTTGTGTGAGGCGGCGCAGCCGCCCGTAATCCGTTTTCAAATTCAGGTCAACAATGTTTTCCGGCGGTCGCCCGAAACTGAGTATCTGCTCAAAAAAATACAGTACCATTGCAGGGTTGTATACCCGGTTTTTTCCATCCCGGTGAAACAGGTAACCGTTGTAGTATGCTTCCATGTCAACGTTAATCAGGGACGGATCAACGCCCGTTTCCTTCATCAGCCACTCCACTTCGGCCTGTGTGAATCCCATCATTTCATTGTATTTCGGATTGAGCGTAAGTATTTTGGCAATGTTGTAACCGCTGGTCAGGTCGTCGAGCATTACGGGCGAAATGCCGGTGATGAATGTGCGGTAAACTACGGAGGTAGAAGTTGCCGTTTTTATCCCTTCGTAAAAATCGCGCACCATGCCGTTAGCCGATATCATTGTCCTGTAAAAATCCTCACCTGCCAACGTTCCCATGGCAATCAGGTCGTTGGCGAAATGGTCGTATTCGTCGATGATGACGTAGATTTTGAAACCGTTCTTGAAAGCAGAATCAAAAGCAATATCCAAAGCATTAATGCCGGGGTCTTTTTCGTCCATCCGGCGTATCAGGATACCGGAACCGGGAATGAGATGTTCGTATATCCCCAAAAACAGGCGGACGGCGCTCTGTACCTTGCCGGAAAAAGATTTTTTGAAACTTTCCACGTCGGAAGTATCCAAACCTGAGAAGTCAAATTCAAGCATGGCATAGCTGTTCCGTTCCGGCGTCGGGTACTTGCCGATGTACTGATTGCCGAATACCTGCTCAAATTCGTCTTTCCGGTTGATGTTGTAGTAATTGTAGAGCATTGTAATGAAAAGGCTCTTCCCGAACTTGCGCGGGCGGATGAAGAAATGGTTTGGATTGGATTCATTTTCTAACTCTTCAATAAACCGCGTTTTGTCGATATAGGCGTAATTTTGGATGATGATGTCTCTGAAATCCGAATTGCCGTAGGGCAGGCGCTTGAATGCTTTTGTTTCCATGACGCGAATATTTATTGATATAAAAACTGTTCGGCAAAATTAGATGAAAATTCCGGATTTACAAGCGCGTGCGAATGAAAAAAAATTTTGGTGGTGCTTTACAAAGTATGCGCTGCTAAACAAAGCCAAAATTAATGTAAAAAAAGCCAAATGCTTATAGCAGCATACTTTGCTCCATAAAACCGAAAACATGCTCTTTTTCGACAAAAATTTGGAATTAAAATAAATATTGCTACATTTGCTTGCTTTTTATAGCAAGCATAACAACTTTAGCCGTTAGGATAACTGCTTATTAATATAATAGTAAAGCACACATATTTATTTAATTACAACCATCTTTAAGTAGACTAAGTAGAAAATACTGGCCGCATAGTTCAGCTGAATAGAACGTCAGATTCCGGTTCTGAAGGTCGGGGGTTTGAATCCCTCTGCGGTCACCAAATAAAGCCAAGCGGCAGCAAGCCCCGCAGCGATGCGGGGCTTTTTTTTTGAATAAAATTGCTGCTGCATAGTTCGCAAAATTTGCTGCTTTTGCTGCCAATTGTTGTATAAATGTTCACTACTGTCCGGCTAAATGATAATGATTCATTTTAATTCATTTAGTATCAATTTTCTATGCGTATATTTCAGGTGACGGGGTTGCTTTTTCCGACTCCAATGCTGATGCCAAGCCCCGCAGGGACGGCACTTTACTAACCGTAGGCTTTAGCCAACGGACATACGGGGAACGGGGAGGTCGGTGTCCGGCATTTTTTCTACTGGTATGCTTCCCCCTACGGGGAAAACCACCGCCACCGACGGTCGGGGAGACACCCGCCGTGCGCCGCTACGTAGGGCGCTGCCCTACGCTGTAGTGATTTGCTGATAAACCTTCGAAACAAATTTTTAGCGAACTCGTATTTTAGCAGAAATTCTATTGTAGCTTACGCGCTGTTCCTTTGCGCCAAAATAGTTTTTATACCTAACAAAAAAACATTCACGCAATGAGAACAAAAAAAATTTTTTCTACGCTGGCAAGCGCAACGCTTGGCATTTTTTGCGCATTTTC
>JAIRLS010000205.1 GCA_031259205.1 Bacteroidales bacterium
CTCGCAGTATTGTAATAGAGATTCGAAGTGGGGATTTTTCAGGTTCGAGCCATGCTGCCTGTGCAGAACAGGACTGTTTACGCTTCGCCGTCGTTGACGGTTCGGGCTGCGCCGAAACATTATGCGACATACCCGATGACAAACGAGAACGAAAATAATTTACGAAACCGCAAAAAAATGCTAATTTTCCGTTTTCTACAATAAAATCCATCCTCATGCGTTACTGATAAGTGAAATAATCCTATAAAAACATGAAAATAAGAAACATTTTGACAATCGCGTTGCTGTTAACAACCGCATTTGCGGTGGGACAGGAATACCGGAAAGACTTGCGCTCTCAGGAAGAAAAAGATGACAGACATGATACTTATCAATTAGACCGGATAAGGACATCTCACCTCTTGAAAGCGCTGGAAATGGCAGGAATACGTATTTTTGTTTTCCCGTTGAATCCCTTCGACAAAGAATACAAGTTGGAACTTTACCTGAATGAATACGTGAATGGAGAAAAAATTAAGTCGGATCATTTCGGTGGGAACAATATGTATGTGTATTTCACGAAGGAGGAGCAACTTTATGCCGATTATATTGACAACATCACTTTTTATACGAAAGACGTCGATAGCCTGATTGTCATTTCGATAGGAACATATTCTTTCAGTTTGAGCGGTATGAAATTGAAGAAAAACAAAATGCGGGAGGAACAATTTTACAACTGGCGCAGTTACAGCCAAACCGACTGGAAAATCGGCGAAGAAGTCCCGTTATTGGTTTACGCCTCGTCGTGGCGCGACGAACAGTTTAATGTCGAACGATTTTGCGGAGCGTCCGATTTGTCGAAAGATGAAAAGGAAACCCGGGAGTTACTGAGTTTTTCGCCTCATTACTTTATATTTACATACAAAATCTATGAATGAACGTTTTTCAAACTCCTTATTCGATTCTGTTGCAGACCACCGGCATCCCCAATTCATATACATCCTAAAATCCGCAATCAAATAATTTATTAGTTTCGATGAAAAAACAGGAGTGTATCAGAGAATTTATAGCGTGATTTTTATACGGGTTTTGCGTTATCAGATGAAATTTTGAAGTCGAAAGGGTACTTTCTTCGGTACTCAAGGAGAAGAAAAATCCACAAAAGGGGAGCAGGAGACATGCGGACACACGTATCCCCTGCCTGTTTGTTTTTCAGGCAGATGTAATCAAATTTTTTAAGCCAAAACGACTTGGGGGAAACGTCCAAAAACTTTCGACTTTCGACTTTCGACTTTCGACTTTCGACTTTCAACTTTCAACTTCTCCCTGTGGTTTTGCGGCGAATACGCCCGATACTTTGGGCAGTTGAAACAGAAATTCCAGTCCTCCGTCGCGATGGTTTCTTACGGCGATGGTGCCTTTGTGGAAAACGACAGCGTTTTTCACGATAGACAGCCCTAATCCCGAACCGCCGGTATCGCGCGTACGTCCTTCGTTGATGCGATAAAAGCGTTCGAACAGCCGGCTCAAATGGCGAATGTCGGGGATACCTGCACCGTTGTCGGCATAGGAAAACCAGTAGAAGTTTTTGCTTTCCCTGTATTTGGCGATTTTCACGGTAATATTGCTGCCCGCGTGTCGGATGACGTTTTCCGTCAGGTTTCTGAAAATTGAATATATCAGATTCCGGTTTCCCTGTACAATCACGTCGTCGGTCATATTTTCCCGGAGGTCGATGTTTTTTTCCCGGAGGGGGATGGCCAGGTCATTTTTCAGTTCTTTCAGCAGTTCCATGATGTTCACCTGTTCGATACGGAAGGATTGCGGGGCGTCTTCGATTTTGGTGATCAGGCTCATGTCCTGTATTAATTCGGAAAGGACAACCGTTTGGTTGTAGGCTTGCCGGATGAAGTGGCGTTTTTTTTCGGGGCTTAGCCGGTGTTCCAGCACTGTTTCCAGGCAGCCGCGAATACCTGTAACGGGCGTGCGCAGTTCGTGTGTGATGTTGCCTGTCATTTCCTGTTTCAGCAGCCGGTTTTTTTCCTGTTCAAGGGCGATTTCCCTGCTCATGGATTTTCCGGATTTTCCGGCGGCGTAATTGATGAAAAAGAGCATGATCGTAAAAAGGGCGGCGATGTAGTACAGGAAGAGGCGGTCGGTTTTCAGGAAGCGTCGCACTTGAATGTCGTAGGGGAGGGCTACGCGGATGTAACACCGGTCGAAGCGTTTGGCGTAATACAGGTATTCCGTGTTGTTGGAAGAGGATATTCGTATGTTTTTCCCCTTGTGGTGTTTGCTTGCGGCGATGATTTCCGGACGCCGGGCGTGGTTTTCCATTCGGGAAACGTTGTCGATCACGTTGTCGTACAGCACTGCGCCATTGTCGTCGATTTGTGTCAGGCGGATGTTGTCGGGCAGCAGTTTCATCAAGCGGGCGAAAGTTTGCGGCGATTCGTCGTTGTGTTCCAGCATCCGGTGCGCCACATCAGCGTAGGCGTCCAGTTTCTCTTCCAGCGCTTCTGTTTTGTATTCCCGTTCGCGCGACTGTTCCAGCAATACTACTCCTATGGTGAATATGAAGAAGATGGCGGCGAAATACAGCAACAGTTTCCGTCTGTAATTAGTGCTCATGTTTTCGCGACGTTAAAGCGGTAACCGAAACCGGGACGGCTGGAAATCAGCGAGGCGTGTTCGCCCAGTTTCTTGCGCAGCCGCGTGATGTGCACGTCCACTGTGCGCTCGGTGATAAACGGGGTATCTTTCCACACCTTTTCAATAATATCTTCGCGGGAAAATATGCGTTGAGGGTTGTCCGCCAGAAAGGAGAGCAATTCAAATTCGGTTTTGGTCAGGAAGATTTTTTCCGTGCCGATGATCAGTTCTTTGAGCCGGAAGTCGATGGTAAGTCCGCCCACCACCAGCAGGGATGGCCCGGAAGAAGGTTGCCGCTTCAATACGGCTTTTACCCGTGCAATGACTTCCTTTACCGAGAAGGGTTTGGAGATATAATCATCGCCGCCGGCGGAGAATCCCTCCAGCATGTTGTCTTCGGTATCCTTTGCCGTGAGGAAGATAATCGGAATCTGATTCTTCTCGCGGCGCAGTTTTTCCGCAAGTTTGTAACCCGACATGCCGCTCATCATCACGTCCAGCAATATCAAGGCATGAAGAGGGGTCAGTTTTTTCAGGGCTTCTTCGGCCGAATGAGCGCAAGTAACCTGAAACCCTTCATTTGCGAGGTTGTATTCAAGCACTTCGCCGATAACAGGGTCATCGTCCACAATGAGAATTTTTTGAGCCATAGCTTTAAGTTTTTGCAAAAGTAAACATTTTCCGGATTTTTATTTAAGATTTTTTTTTTTTACTTTTGCGGCGTTGAAATCAGCATGTCGAATGACCGTATTTGAAAGCAGGGAAACTTTGGCAGACACCCTTCACCTCCACAGGGCGAAACACATGTCGATAGGTTTTGTGCCTACCATGGGGGCATTGCATGCGGGGCATATCTCGCTGGTATCGCGTTGTCGCGAGGATAATGAGGTGGTAGTGGTCAGTATATTTGTTAATCCTGCACAATTTAACGATAAAAATGATTTGGCGCGTTATCCCCGCATGTTGGAGGCCGATTCCGAGAAATTGCAGGCCGCCGGTTGCGATTTTCTTTTTGCCCCTGCGGTGGAAGAGATGTATCCCGAAGAAGACCGGCGACAATTCGATTTCGGCATGTTGGACAAAGTAATGGAAGGCGTATATCGTCCGGGGCATTTCAACGGAGTTGCACAGATTGTCAGCAAATTATTCGATACGGTACAACCTCAAAGAGCTTATTTCGGCGAAAAAGATTTTCAGCAGTTAGCCGTTATCCGCCGTATGGTAAAGATGTTGCATTATCCGGTTGAGATCGTCGGGTGTCCGATTGTGCGCGAAGCCGACGGATTGGCCATGAGTTCGCGTAATGCACGGTTGACCGTAGAACAGCTAAAACAGGCCCCCGTCATTGCAGACACTTTGTTTCAAAGCAGGCGAAAGATTGCCCATACCCCGCTCGACGAACTGAAACGCTGGGTAAAAGACCGTATCAACAACACCGGCGGACTGGAAGTCGAATATTTTGAAATCGTGGACAGGGAAACCTTGCAGCCGGCAGCCGGCTATCGCGAAAACGAATTGCAGGGCTGCATCGCCGTACATGCAGGAGATGTGCGGCTCATTGATAACGTAACATATTGACGGAATGACAATAGAAATTTTAAAATCAAAAATTCACAGAGTAACCGTAACGGAGGCCAACCTTAACTACATCGGCAGCATCACTATTGACGAAGCATTGATGGAGGCCGTCAATATCATCGAATACGAAAAAGTATCGGTCGTTAATATCAACAACGGAGAGCGATTCGACACATACGTCATCAAAGGGAAGCGCAATTCGGGCATTATCTGTCTTAACGGTCCGGCCGCACGCAAGGCAGTTATCGGCGACATCATAGTCGTCATGTCGTACGCGAGCATGGACATGGAAGAAGCCAGAAGTTTCAAGCCGGCCATCATTTTTCCCGATACTTCCACCAATCAACTGAAGAAATCATGAACCGGAATTTGAAAAAAGCCTTGCATTTTGTCCTCTTTCTATTGACGGGGGTGATACTTTTGTGGTTCGCTTTCCGCGGCCTCGACCTGAAAGAGCTGATGTCGCAGATGAAAAAGGTCGATTACGGATGGGTCGCGGCAGGTCTTGTATGTGCGTTCTTAGCATTGGTTTTCAGAGCGTACCGCTGGCGGATGTTGATGAACGCTATTGACGCTTCGCCTGCGGCAGGTAACATTCTGCATGCCATTAATGTGGGGTATCTGGCCAACTTTGTTTTTCCCCGAATCGGAGAAATTACGCGCTGCGGAATTTTGAACCGTACCGACGGCCTGCCTGTCGACAAGACGTTTGGCACAGTCATCGTCGAACGGCTTTTCGACCTGCTGATGATAGCGCTCCTGCTTCTCCTCATCCTGCTGTTGAAATTCAGGATGGTCAGCGGTTTTCTTTCCGAGCATATTTTTATCCCTCTTTTCGGCAGTATGTCCGCGTCGGATGGGCTGTGTCCGATCATCGTTCCGGCGGCAGTGCTGATTGCCGGCTTTGTGATATTCAAAATTTTCCGGAAACGAATCATACAAATCCGGGCTTTTCGTAAAATTAGAGGATGGCTGGCGGGAATAGCCGACGGCGTCAGGTCGGTCAAAAAGATGAAGCATTTTACGTGGTTTGTGATCCTCAACATATTGGTTTTCGGCATGTATTTTCTGCAAATCTATCTCCTGTTTTTCGCTTTCGAGGCGACTTCATCGCTGAACGCGACAGATGCACTCTTCATCCTTGTCGTCGGCACCTTGTCGTTGATTGTTCCCGTACAGGGCGGCATCGGCGCTTACCACGGCACGGTATCCATCGCATTAACCGTTTTCGGACTGACACGTTTCGACGGCATGGTGTACGCCACCCTGTCGCATACTACCACCTCGTTATTTCTCATACTTTTAGGAGCTATTTCACTGATATTCGTATTTGTAAATCATAAACCGAAAAAATGACAGCCGATTATAACGAATTGATCCGGTCGAAGATCGAAACCAATCCTGCGCTGATGTTGCAGCAAGTAGCGCGTTGGCGTCTTCGCGAACATTCCACCGTATTCGTTTACGGGAATTTCGACGGCATCGACGGGCGCCAGCTTGAACGACTGGCGGGGGCTGCCGGCCTCGGCGCACGCTTGATTGTCGGCATACGTTCCGACGAAGCCGTCAAACGCATTTACCGTTACACGCCCCGTAACAGCACGGACGATCGCGCGTTGTTACTTGCTTCCATGATATTCGTATCCATGGTAGTGCTTTTTGAGGAAGAGCATCCGGATCAACTGATCCAACAACTCCATCCCGACATCTTAGCAGAATATCAGGAAAATATCAATCTCCATCCGGTGATACAGATCAGGCGTAAAATAAAGGAAAGGCTAAAAAAAACGAATGTTATTCCAGCCCCTTATATACATGCCCGACATTTTTTTCGTCAAAAATATTTTTCTTTTAAAAAGAAATCCATTAACTTTGCCACCCTTTTAAAAATTAAAATTAATAAATAAGTAAATCAAAAATTCATCTATGATTATTGTCCCTATCAAAGAAGGCGAAAATATTGAAAGAGCGCTAAAAAAATTTAAGCGAAAATTTGAAAAGACGGGTACCGTTAAAGAGATCCGGGCACGTCAGGCATTTGAAAAACCTTCTGTAACGAGAAGAGAAGAGTTTCGCCATGCCATCTACGTCCAGAAAATGTTCCAGTCACAGGCATAAGGCGGAAAACCGATTTGTTTACATTGTCATTATGGGGATATGGAAAATGTCGATTCCTATATACGCTATTTGGAATACGAAAAACGGTATTCTCCTCATACGATAGCTGCCTATCGCAGGGATTTGTTACAGTTTAGCGGATTTTTGCAAAAAGATAACCGTTCGATAGGGAAAGCCGATTTCAGGCATGTCAGGGGATGGATTGCCGCATTGGTTGCCGAAGGCGTTACGCCTCGTTCCATTAACCGGAAAATAGCGACATTACGTTCTTTTTACGGATATCTGCTCAAAGAGAACCTGTCGGAAGTCAATCCCATGGAAAAAGTCGGTTTACTGAAAACGGACAGGCCTCTCCCTGTTTTCATTACCGCAGAGAAAATGGATAACATGCCGGAACAGTTTTCGGAAACAGATGATTTTTCTGCCATTCGGGATAGAACCGTCATCGAACTCCTTTACCTGACGGGAATGCGCTTGTCGGAACTGATTCACCTCAAGGAAAACGACGTAGACATGGTCGGCATGACGGTAAAAGTGCTGGGAAAACGGAATAAACAGCGAATTATCCCCTTGCTGCCGGAATTTGGCTTGTTCCTGAAGAAGTATCTGTTGCTGAAAAAGGCGGCTTTTCCGGTTGCGGAGTGGCTGTTTGTGCTGGATTCCGGCAAACCGTTGTATCCGAGATGGGTGCAACGACTGACCGAAAAATGGTTAGGAGCGGTCACTACCCAGAAAAAGCGCAGTCCGCATGTACTGCGTCACAGTTTCGCCACCCATATCCTTGATAACGGAGCCGACCTAAACGCCATCAAAGAGATGTTAGGCCATTCCAATCTGGCTGCAACACAAGTATATACGCACAACAGTTTGAAACGGATTAAAAAAATTTATCAACAAGCCCATCCACGGGCATAAAACAAAAAGTCTATGGATATTAAAATTAATTCGGTACATTTCGACGCCGACCAGAAGTTGATCGCTCTTATCAACAAAAAACTCACTAAGTTAGCGCAGTTTTTCGATGGAATCATAAGCGCGGAAGTATTTTTACGTTTGGAAAAGGTGCAGAGTGACGAAAATAAAATCGTGGAAATCAAATTGTCCATTCCGGGCAATGACCTGTTTGTCAAAAAACAGTCCAAAACCTTTGAAGATGCGTTCAACAAAGGAATAGAGTCGCTTAGTAGGCAGGTGACCAAGCACAAGGAAAAACTCAGGAACAAGTAAATTCGCTGTTTCCCGCTCATGTCGCGTTGAATTTTTCCGCTGAATGATTCCTCGCGAAAGTCGTCCTATTGAGCGACAAAAAGATAGGTAATAGTGCCGTGTTGCTTGGCAGGCGCCGCAGGCGAATCGTTGAACCGTGAACGTTCGGCATCGCGTTTGGCAGCATCCACCAGACAAGGATCAGACAGATCGGACAGTTGTTTATTGACTTCGGCCTGCAATACGTATCCTCTGGTATTGACAACGATATTCATCACTATTTTGCCTTTTCCCGAACATTTGTACACGGGCACCGGCATCCATGTATGGCGACGACCGGCCAGTTCGTAGGATACGGTAGTAGGCCCCCTGTATATGGTCCTCTCTCCGGCGCTGTTTTCGGGGTATTTTTCGTCATAAACGCTCTCGTCCTTCGCTTTTTCGAGTTCTTTGGATGTTTCGGCCAAATCGGGCGGGTCGATAATGTTCATTTCCGTTTTGATGTCCCGAACCATCTTTTCGATATTTTCCACTGCTTTTTGTTCGGCCGTATTAACGGGAAGATTGCGTACGCTGTACTCTTCGTTCATCTTTTCCACAAATTCCTGCACGCTTTCCTGAGGGTTTGCCGGTTCCTCCTGTTCTTCAGGCAGCATTTGCACAAACTCAATCGGAATATCAGTAAGATTTTCCGCAAAGGCGCTGATTTTCAGTATTAATGCTATGGAAACAAGCAGCAAATGAAGAGCGATGGTTACCAAAATACCAACGGCATGTTCATCCAGCCAGAGCAGCAAACTTTGGAATCCGTGACTGATGTAGTCGATTGTTTTCCTGATCATTCTAATTTGAGATTTTTGCGCAAAGATAATGCAAACACAGAAAACATCATGCGGTTCTTATCACTAAATGTCGTTTTTTATAATTGATCACCGACTGATGGGCTAACAGGAAGTCGCTGCCGATCAACCCGACCACCTGTTTGGATGTGAAACGCCTGTAAATACTGTTGATGTAGCTCATATCCATAAGTACCACTTGCCACTCTTTCTTTTTCAGTTTACCGATCTTAAAACTGCGGATGATTCCGAAACCGGTAGCTACTTCGCCGGCATTGATTCCAGCCGAATGAATTTCGGGCTGCGCTTCTTTGGGAATTTCAGGAATCACGGCAATGTCGAATACGGTCTGCGAAGCGCCGGTGTCTATCAGCAAATCACAAGTTTTGCCGTTGATATTTCCGGTAACAAACAAATGATAACTGTTTTCTTCATCCAGTCTGACAACTTCCATTGGAATAATACTCTTCATACTTGTATCTAATAATTTTCAAATATACGATTTTTTTTCCATATCTCATTTGTATTTCGCAGGTAGAGGCAACAAGACAGGGGCAAACCCTCTCTCTGTGTATACTATCCTTGTTCATAATATGAGAAATATACCTGATGCGGTATGATTTTGCGATGGGTTGCACCGAACTCCGCTTCGTTCCGGTTGGCCTGCGGGGAATCGGGAGGGGGGGATGCGCATTTTCTATTGATCCCTAACTCCGCAAAAGTCAGGTAGTTATTTTCTATAAAATATTAATATTTAAACTATTACACCGATTTTATAGGCTACCTAATTAGGTAGCCTATAAAATCCTGCATACTTTTGTT
>JAIRLS010000296.1 GCA_031259205.1 Bacteroidales bacterium
ATTGGCATAATACCGAATCAACCTAAAAGACCTCCGAACTGCTCAAAAGCGCCGGTATGATACCTGTTACGTAAAAATTTGGAAATGTCAGGGGTGAAAATTTTCCATCTATATTGTTGGATATAAGCTATATTCAACAATAAAATCCGTTAAAGGCAGGTTATGCCGCGCGTGTATTATCTTCTCCCTAAAGCTACATAAAAAACGTGAGTTTTCCAAGCGCATAAAACGAAAAAAGTTTTTACAGAAGAAAACTGCATAAAAATTACTGATTTTTAAACGAGTACAAATGAAAAAAAGTTTTTTACAGAGAAAGGTAAGCGTTTTTTGAATATGCGACAATTTGAAATGCACCCGTGAAAATTATACGGTAGCCATTGTCAGTGCGGCAAGACTGACTTTGACGTCTTCGGCATGTTGAACGGTACGGATACAGGATTCGAAGGTAGCGCCGGTTGTCACCACGTCGTCTATCAGCAGGATATATTTCCCCGAGAAGTGTTTGGGATGGATTAATCCGAAGCCCGATTCGACATTTTCCCATCGTTCGTAATGGCTTTTCCGGGTTTGCGATCCGGATGATATACGGCGAACCAGTGTGGAAGCGTTCAAGGGCTTTCCCAACTGCGCACAGACGCCCCGCGCGATCCATTCGCTCTGATTGTATCCTCTTTTCTTGAATTTCGACGGATGCAAGGGGACAGGAACTACCAGATCCACCGCCGCAAACGCCGACAAACGGAGTCGCTTCCCCATCTCCTGACCAAGATATTCGCCTATTTCTTTCTGACCGCCATATTTGAGCAGGTGCATCAACGTTTGGATTCGGTTGCCTTTCTTAAAAAAGTAGTTGGCGGTGGCATGTTCTATCTTTACCCGCCCCCAAAACATCTGTTCCACCGGATTACCGAATTCCTTTTCAAAACCGGTTTCGGGAAGTTCGTACAGGCAATGGCCGCAAACGAAGCGTTCTCCTTGCAACAGGCCGGTAGAACAGCAGGCGCAGAGATTGGGATATATCAATTCTGTAAACGATTTAAAAAAAAGACAAGTTTTCATGCAATTAAATCTGTCAATAATTGGGTAGTGTCTTAAATTGGTTAAGAAGGATTTGTATAACGACGGCAATGAATTTCATAAACGTCCTGATCGTACAATATATGACACTATCAATATATTGATATCCACGTTTGTTTATCGTACAAAGTTATATTATTTTTTCGTTTGACGGATTTATTTTCTCAAAAAAAAACTTGACCGAAGTGAAAAACTTTCACTGAAATGATTATTTTTGCGACCGGATTTAAAGCGGAATAAAATGAAAATCAATAACGGACAATACGAAATAGGCGGATTGGCGGTGACGGCGCTAACGGAAAAGTACGATTCGCCGATATATATTTACGATACGGCCGTCATTCGACAGCAATATCAACGGTTAATCAATGCTTTCGACGGGACGCGACTGCGTATCCACTACGCATGTAAAGCGCTCAATAATATTAATATCATGCGTTACATCTGCGGATTGGGCGCAGGGCTGGACGCCGTTTCCATTCAGGAAGTGCAGCTTGGCCTTAAAGCCGGATTTGCGCCTTCCGACATCATTTATACCTCCAACAGCGTGTCTATCCTGGAATTTGAGCAAGCCGTCGAAGCGGGAGTACACATTAACATCGACAATCTTTCCATATTGGAGCAGATCGGCTTGAAATACGGGGCAAGCGTTCCGGTGAGCATCCGGATCAACCCGCATATCATGGGAGGAGGCAACCTGAAAATTTCTACGGGACATGTTGATTCCAAATTCGGCATTTCATTGTATCAACTTCCGCACATTCAGCGGATAGTGGACACTTACAACATGAGGGTCGACGGCTTGCACATGCACACCGGTTCCGACATACTGGATATCGACGTCTTTATCAAGGGCGCCGAAATCATGTTCGACGCGGCGCGGCATTTTCCCGACCTGCAATTTCTTGATTTCGGCAGCGGATTCAAAGTACCGTACAAACCCGACGACTATTCTACCGATATTGAATTGCTGGGTTCGACGCTGACACAGCGTTTCAATGAATTTTGCCGCGCCTATGGCCGCGATCTCCACCTTAAGTTCGAGCCGGGCAAGTTTCTGGTCAGTCAGGCGGGGTATCTCGCGGTAAAGGTCAATGTGGTAAAGCATACCACGTCCACAGTGTTTGCAGGGGTGAATACGGGTTTGAACCATCTCATCCGGCCGATGTTTTACGACGCCTATCATCATATCGTCAATGTATCGAAGCCCGGCGGCACTCCCCGTATCTATACGGTAGTAGGCTATATCTGCGAAACGGATACCTTTGGATGGAACCGTAAAATAGCCGAAATATCGGAAGGCGATGTGCTGGTATTCCTCAATGCAGGCGCCTATGGGATGACAATGGCGTCGAATTACAATGCCCGTCCGCGCCCTGCCGAGGTGATGATACACGAAGGCAAGGACCATCTCATCCGTCGCCGCGAAACACTTGACGATCTTCTTTGCAACCAGATCGAATGTGAGTGGTAGTTACGAGGCTTCCTCCACAATGTCCTCTTCGATGCGCAGGTTGTTGATAATGAAATGTTGCCGGTGAGGGGTGTTTTTCCCCATGTAGAAAGTCAGTAACTCCTGCACAAGGTCGTTTTTGTTGAGAAGAACGGGGTCGAGCCTGATGTTGTCGCCGATAAATGCGGCAAATTCGTCGGGCGATATTTCCCCCAGACCTTTGAACCGCGTAATTTCTGTCGAAGCGCCCATTTTGACCAGCATTTTCTCTTTTTCTTCGTTGGAATAGCAGTAGCGGGTTTCCTTTTTGGTACGAACCCTGAACAGAGGCGTTTGCAGGATATGCAAATGTCCTTTGTGGATCAGGTCGGGGAAAAATTGCAGGAAAAAGGTGATGAGCAGCAGGCGTATATGCATTCCGTCCACATCGGCGTCGGTAGCGATCACCACTTTGTTGTAGCGGAGGTCGTCCATGTCATCCTCGATATTGAGGGCGGCTTGCAGCAGGTTAAACTCCTCGTTCTCGTATACCACGCGCTTGGTCATCCCGAAAGTATTCAGCGGTTTGCCGCGCAGACTGAAAACGGCCTGTACGTTTGCATTGCGCGACTTGGTGATGCTTCCGCTTGCCGAATCTCCTTCGGTAATAAAAAGAGTGGATTTTTCGGCGTCTGCGTTTTTATCGGTATAGTGGATGCGGCAGTCGCGCAGTTTTTTATTGTGCAGACTGACTTTTTTAGCGCGTTCTTTGGACAGTTTTCGGATACCGACCAGTTCCTTGCGTTCTTTTTCGGCTTCGATGATTTTTTGCAGAATGGTTTCCGCTACCTCGGAATGGCGGTGCAGATAGTTGTCCAACTCCCTTTTTACGAAGTCGCCGATAAACTTGGTCACCGTCAAATCGCCGCCGGGCGACATTTCTTTCGATCCGAGTTTGGTTTTGGTTTGCGACTCGAACATCGGTTCTTCGATTTTGATGTTGATGGCGGAAACGATGGAAGCGCGGATGTCCGAGGCTTCGTAGTCCTTCCGGTAAAATTCGCGGATGGTTTTCACGTAAGCTTCGCGGAAAGCCTGCTGGTGTGTGCCGCCTTGCGGGGTGTAC
The DNA here is from genome assembly GCA_031259205.1 of Bacteroidales bacterium. Classification (GTDB taxonomy): domain Bacteria; phylum Bacteroidota; class Bacteroidia; order Bacteroidales; family UBA4181; genus JAIRLS01. The sequence goes on from JAIRLS010000296.1 coordinate 3,636, forward strand.
TGTCCGTTGGCGAAACTGTAATATTCTTCGCCGTATTGTGCGCCGTGGCAAATGGCTATTTCGATGTCTTCGCCTTTCAGGTGGATGGGAGGATACAGCCCCGGCGCACTCATGTTGTCTTCCAGCAGGTCGAGCAGTCCGTTGTCCGAGCGGTAACTTTCGCCGTTGAAGATCACCGTCAGGCCGGAATTGAGAAACGTGTAGCTTTTCAGCAATTTCTCAATGAACTCCGGCACAAAGTGATAACCGACAAACAGCGTATCGTCCGGTATAAAACCGATCAGCGTACCGTTGGGCAGGTTGGTAGCGGTTTCCGGCAAATCCTCGGCAAGGCAGCCTTTCCTGAAAATAGCGGATTTGGTGCGTCCGTCACGAAAAGAACAGACGGAAAATTCCGACGACAAGGCATTGACGGCCTTGATACCTACACCGTTCAATCCGACAGACTTTTTAAAAGCCTTGGTATCGAATTTAGCCCCGGTATGCAGTTTCGAGGCTACGTCCAGCACGCTGCCGAGCGGAATACCGCGTCCATAGTCGCGAATGGTAACGTAATTGTCTTCAATCGTAAGCTCTATACGCTTTCCGTTGCCCATCATGTACTCGTCAATGGAGTTGTCCATCACTTCTTTTACAAGGATGTAAATACCGTCGTCGGGAGATGAACCGTCGCCCAACTTCCCGATATACATGCCGGGACGGGTGCGGATATTCTCCGGAAACTCCAGCGTCTTTACATTATCCTCCTGATACTCAACATTCATTTGCTTTCATTTTTGGGACAAAGTTATCCAAAAATACTTTTGCCTTAAAAGAAAGTTATTCACATATCAAAAAAAGTTGCAGAATATTTTTTGGTGGTGATGTAAAAAAAATAAGCTGCTTCAAACAAAGCCGAAAAGGATGTCAAAAACGCGAGGTTATACTTTGCGCGGTATGATTATGTGCCGACGCATAGGGGGCGTCTCAAAAGCACGCAGATGATGTGGATTTGCACAGATAAAAACGAGGCGTACAAAACGAAAGAAGTTGATTATCCATAAAATAAAAATCTGCCTTCCTCTATTAACCCTGCGTTATCTGCGTGCTAATACCCTTTTGAGACAGCCCCTTCACCTCCTGTTTATGATTCCCATACGGGGAATATATGCGCCTGCACAAAATCAGGCCGCGCAAAGTATAAAAAAAATAAATATGAAATAAAAAAAATAGTATATTTGCAAAAAAAAATTGAAAATTGAAAAATGAAAATTAAAGCTAAACCGAATGACAAATGATACGATGAATTTTTTGTTTCAGATCAGAGGGGGATGGCGTAAAAAATTTTTCTCTTATCCTTTCTTTTTTTCCTATTTTCTTTTGGTGGGTCTCTTTCTTCATTTTCCTTTTTTTCTTCTTCATTCCCAGCCGGCGGTGTATCCCGTTCAGGTGTCGGCGAACCTGATACCGCCCTACAGTTTGTATTTGAGCGACTATGCTTCCGGGGCGCGGGAGCATGTGTCGGTGACGCTGATGAACCGCGACATGAACCGTCCCGGTTTGCAGGTGCGGCTGCGGCTCACCGTCAAGGGGCAGGGCTTCAGCCTTCAGACGCTGCCGCAGGCGGTGTTTTCGCCGCTGACCGTTGATCCGAATATCCCCTACCGGCTTTCGCAGCAGGAGTTGGCGCCCTATTTCGACCCCGCTACTCTGGGCGCGCAGGGGCTGGGCGTGGAAGGCTTCCGCAACGGGGGCAAACTGCCGGAAGGCATGTTGCAGTTTTGTTTCGATGTAGTGGAATATTACACCGGGCGGTTGGTATCGCAGCAGGGTTGCGGTACGGCATGGCTGACCGTACAGAAGCCTCCCCTGCTGAGCCTGCCTTTCGACAACGAAAACGTGACGGTACGCGACCCGCTGAACCTGCTTTTCCAGTGGACGCCCCGCCACAGCGGACTGGCAGGGGTAGAATACGAATTAATTGTCAAGCAGTTGATGGACAACGGCATGGCGCCGCAGGCAGCTTTTGCCTACAGTCCGGAGATTCTCCGCGAGCGCACCCGCAACACCAGTTATCTTTACGGCGCGCTGTCTCCCGCCCTCACGCCCGGTTTCCGTTATGCCTGGGCGGTGAAGGCGGTGGCCTCCGACGGTTTTGCCGAACAGCGCGTTTTTGAGAACGACGGACTGAGCGAGATACGGGTGTTTTCGCTGGATACATACTGTCCTGCTGCGCTGGGGGTGACGGCGAACTACGACCGAGGAGTGGTGACGGTCAACTGGACGCCGCAGATAGAACCGCGCGAGTATGTGGCGGCGTACCGCGAGAAGGACAGCAATGGGGAATGGCTCTATGCCCGCGTTCCCGCCCCTCCGGCGCGGCTGACTTCCGTAACGATGGGCAAGACCTACGAATACCGCATAGGGGTGTCGTGCAGCGAGGATTATTTCATTTACGGCCCTGTTTTTTCGGTATCCGTTCCCGCGCAGGACAGTTCGTGGCTGGCGCGCTGCGGCACGGCGCCGGAGATAGACCTGAGCAACCGCGAGCCGCTGGAGAGCCTTGCCGTGGGCGAGCAGTTCATGGCCTACGACTTTCCGGTGACGGTGCTCACGGTGAGCGGCTCCGGAGGCGTTTTCAGCGGCACGGGATGGACGATGATGCCCGGCATGTTCAACTTTGCCAAATACAAGCTGAAATTCAATAATATCACCATCAATACCGACAGGAGGATGATCGACGGTTTTTGCGAATCGATCTCCGATCCCAACGAAGGACAGTTGGCCAACCTGAACGATATTTTTGAGGGAGGGGCGCTTTACGGTCGGGTAAAAGACGGCATCACCAAAGCGGATTTTGAACTGGACTTTTCCATTGATGAAAACACTTCTTTTTCAATGGAAAATGGAAAGTTGAAAGTGGAAAGTGAAAACGGGGAAACCGCCGTGTTGGATTTGCCGGCTTCGACGGTGCAAGAGGACAGGATGGGCGACGGCGAGGCGCATGATGTTGATTTTCCTGCCGAAGGCGTGACGGTAAAGGACAAAGA
>JAIRLS010000325.1 GCA_031259205.1 Bacteroidales bacterium
ACCATTCGCCGGTGTAGTGCAGTCGCGAGAGATAACCGTTCAGTATGCCGCCTCGATAACGGATGTATTGCAGGATTTCGCAAAACCGTTCGAATGATGGGTCGTCACCCTGCAAAAGCAGGTGAAAGGCGATAACGTTTTCCACGAAAGTAAAACAATCCAGCCGGCGCAGGTTGATGCGCAATCGTTCCGTCGAATCGCCTTCCAAAGTGCCGCCCTCATAAGGCGTATCCGTAAAAAAAAGCGCTATTTGCGTTATCTCGCGGTTGCCCGTGTCTGCATATTGCATCCACTGCCTGAAAATGGCCGTATCCTCGTCCTGATACAAGGGTTGCGCCTGTGACAGGCAAGCCGACAGGCATATAACGGCAAGAACAAAGGCTCTTTTCATCTCTCGATATTTCGGTTTATTCATACTTGTTGTTTTTAGCGATATGCCGGTCTGAAAAAAAACGATACGAAGGTTGCGCAACTTTCGACCGGAGGTTGTGCAACTCTCGACCGGAGGTTGTGCAACTCTTGACCGGAGGTTGCGCAACTTTTGACCGGAGGCTGCGCAACTCCCGACCGAAGACTGCGCAACTCCCGACCGAAGGCCGCGCAACTTCCGGTTAAAATCCCGCCGTTCATCATATCCCTATTTTATCAGGCCTCATATCAATATCTTCCATATTTAACTCTTCCGGTCGTATTACCCCTTTGTTCTTCCACCGTCCGATACGGTAATAGACGACGGCGCAGATCATTCCGACACACCATCCGGCAGGAATAGACCACCAGACCCCGTCGGGGCCGATGTGTCCCGACATTACCGACGCAAACGGCACCCTCACCAGCCAAAGGGACAAAAGCGTAATAAACATAGGCACCAGCGTATCGCCTGCTCCGCGCATGACGCCGTTAAAGACGAACATCACCGAAAAGACGGTATAAAACATGCCGATAATCAACAGGTAACGGCTACCCAGTTCGATGACTTCCGGAGCAGCGTCGGTGGCAAACCAGCGCATGATTTCGTACCTGAACAAGATCATCACAAGGGAGATAGCCACCGACAGTCCGGAGGAAATGAACAGGGCGGCGCTCAATCCTTCCGACACGCGCTGTAACTTTCGCGCCCCTACGTTTTGCCCGACAAAGGCGGCAATGGCAACGGAAAAAGTCATGGCCGGCGCCGAGGCCAGCGAATCAATGCGTCCCGCGATAGAGTAAGCGGCCAGTAGATTACTGTCTTTAAAGTCATTCACAATGCTCAACAGCGCCATCATGCCGATGGCTACCAAAGCTTGTTGGATACCGTTGGGAAGACCGATGCGAACGCTTTGACGGAAAATGTCAAAGTCGAAATTTTTCGGACGGAAAGCGATCCTGATAATCTCGTGTTTCCTGAGTTGCACGATCATAACGACGACGGTCAGCAGTTGGGCAAAGATGGTTGCCCATGCAGCGCCGGCTATCCCCCAGTGCAGAAAGGGCACAAAGAGAACCAGCAGCAGCAGGTTGAGAAGGGATGAGGCAATCATGTAGTACAGAGGGGTTTTGGAGTCGCCCAATCCGCGCAAGATAGCGCTCAACACATTGATCCCAAACAAGGGAAGTATCCCGATAACGATGATTTGATAGAAAACCCGCGCCCCTTCCATCACGTCGTCCGGCGTTTTAACCAGCCGCAACAGCGGGTCGCACATCAGCATGCCCACCAGCATAATCAGCATGGCGGCCACAATCACGAAAACAATGACCGTATCAATGGCACGCCTCACTTTTTCAATGTTTTTGTTTCCGAAATATTGGGATATGATAATGGTACAACCTATTGCGATACCGATAATGAACGAAACCAGAGCGAAGATAACCGGTCCGGAAGCTCCGACTGCCGCCAGCGCTTTTGTTCCAAGGAAATTACCGACAATATAAGTATCCGCCACATGGTAAAACTGCATCAAGATATTGCCGATAAACATCGGAGCAGAAAATTGAAGCAGCAATTTCCATGCATTGCCTTTTGTGAAATCCAGCATGAGTTTGCGAAGCCGTTAATAATCGGAGGGTTTTACGCTTTTGGCCTTGCCTTCCTTATAGCGTCCGCCACCGCCCTGCGAGGAGGATTCCGGTTTTACGCTTTTGGCCTTGCCTTCCTTGTAACGTCCGCCGCCGCCCTGCGAAGAGGACTCCGGTTTGACGCTTTTGGCTTTCCCTTCCTTGTAATCGCCGCCGCCGCCCTGCTGGTATTCGGAAGGATCGGCTTTTCCTTTGGATTTTCGCTTGTTTCCTTTGAAGGATGAACTCATTCGTTCGGCATTGTTCTGTTCTGCTTTCTTACGGGTGGCCGCCATACGCTTTTTCACTTCTTTTGCCCGTTGTTTCTCAATTTTTTCCTTGTCGGTGGACGGCCTGAACCAGCGTTTCAGGAAACATTCCTTTTTCTTGCTATACTTCTTGTTAGACAGCGACAAATGGTAGTCCATCCGCTGCTGTACCTCTTCCGACTGTATGGATCGATGACGTTCAAGCGCTTCTCTGTAAGTTTTGTCGGCTTCTTTCCGTTTGTCGGCTTCTTTTTTTGCTTTTGCCGCATCCGCTTTTTTCTGCTCCTTCCCACGGGAATCTACGCGATAGCCTCCTTCATCATCATAAGTCAACGGAGACCTGCGGTTGATGGTCTTCATGGAGGCGGATTTTTTCGAATAGCCGTAAGTTTTCTTCGAACTGCCGCATGAGGTTCCCATGATTACCGTCATGACGATAACCGGCAAAACCCACCAATATGTCGTCCATCCTTTCATTATATGGTAATACGTATTTTTAAATAATTTGTTGCACAGGTTGAGAATCTTCATTGTCGTTTTTCCAGTCTATTTTGAATCATTTGATTGATATGCTCCTGTCCGTTGTCTGTAGCGATGCGCATGATTTCCGCCAGCAAAGCCTCGTTCATTTTTGATTCCCGCTCAACGGATTCAAAAAATACCGGCGGCAGCGAATAAAAATAGCGCAGTTCATCCATACACTGACCGACAAATCCGGCAAGTACTCCATTGGCTTTGTCCGTTTGTCCTGCGAGATAGAGCGCCTCCGCCTGAAAAAGGGAATAATAATCGTAAGGAAGTTTGTCCGGCGGGAACAGGTTCAGCGCCTTTTCGAGCGCTTCTACGGCGCGGTCTGTCCGGTTTTCTTCCATCAATTGCAGCGCCAGCCTCGTGTAGAGGTGCCGTGCACGAACCACGTTTATTGAACGGACGCTTTGGCAGTCGATCCACGCATCCGGACGTTCAAAACGTCCCCAGCGAAATACGTTCATCAGGCGGTCGTACAGGATTTCGGAGTCAATGCGACCGGTAAGAAATTCGTCACTGCCGTCTGTTTTGAACGGCGTTAGCCGGTATGCCGTTCCGTCCAGTTGCAGATAGTCGTCTAACCCGACTGTTCCGCTGTGATTGCAGGCCGTCCAGTAGATGGGGCGTTTCCATTCGTTGGCGGCGATAATTTCGAGTACGATCCACTGTTCTTTTGTGATGACGGACGATCCGATACGGAAATAAATTTCTTCCGGAATATCTTCGGCGTTTTCGGCAGGCATACCGTCAAGGATCCGTTGCCGGTTTACATGCAGGGAGAAGTTTTTGCCGGTGTAATAATCCAGCGCTATTCCCGGCTCGGGATGAAACCGGGTTTGCGGGTCGTCGCTGTCGATGAACTCCAGCGCTTGCTGCAAACGGACGGTATCCTTGCTGCTCTCTATGAGGTAAATGGCCTCGCGAGTTCCGGTCAGGTATTTTGTTTCGGGAAGGCGGAAGGGTAGGGGAGGCGAATCGCAGGCGGCAGACTTCATCTGGCTGATGTACCAGTCGGCGCGAAGCAGCATCAGGTTTACCACGCGCACATCTGTTCGAATCCCTTCTACTTCCTGTAAATACCACAGCGGGAAAGTGTCATTATCGCCTGACGTGAAGAGAATTGCGTTGGGAGCGCAGGACTGGAGGTAGTTGAGCGCCATGTCGCGGGCGGTATAACCGTCCGAACGGTCGTGGTCGCGATAGTTTTGCCGCACCATAAGGGCAGGCGCCGCCGCCGACAGCAATACGGCAACGAGGGCCGCCGGCAGTAGAGGCGCTTTCTTCCGCAACATATCGTAAAGAGCGGCAACGCCCAAACCGATCCAGACGGCAAAGGCATAAAACGACCCCGCATAGGCGTAATCGCGCTCGCGAGGTTGCAGAGGGGTTTGGTTGAGGTACACGACAACGGCGATACCCGTCATGAAAAACAAAGTCATCACCACCCAAAAATATCTCCCGTCGCGACGCGCGTGCCACCACATGCCGATAAGCCCCAGCAACAGCGGTAACATGAAATAGGCGTTGCGACCGGCGTTGTTCTTCATGTGTTCCGGCGCCTCTTTCTGCGTCCCGAGGCGCAGACCGTCAATAAAAGGGATGCCGCTGATCCAGTTTCCGTACAGGATGCCTCCGTCGGCTTGTATGTCATTCTGTCTCCCCGAAAAATTCCACATGAAATAACGCCCGTACATGTGTCCTAACTGATAGGTGAGGAAAAACCGGATATTTTCCGCGAAGGTCGGTTTGTAAACAGTCGTTTTCCCGCCTTTGTCGTCTGTTAGCTCGACAGGCCGCCCTTCGACATTTCCCCAACTTTCGTACACCTTTATGTGATCGGCAACAGGGCTGTACATGCGGGGCAACAGCATGTAGAAACGAGCGTCGTACAACGGCTGCGCGTGCCGGTAAGTGATTTCGTAACGCCCGTTTTGACGGGTATATACCGGATGACCGGACGCATAACCTTCGCGGGGGGCATTGTAAACCGCCCCGTAGAGCAGCGGCCGGTCGCCGTACTGCTCGCGGTTCAGATACGACATCAGCGAAAAAATATTGTCGGGATTCCCTTCATCCACAGGCGGATCGGATAACGAGCGGATCACAATCATCCCATAGGACGAATAACCGATGAGGATAACGGCGAAAGCAAGCAATATCGTGTGGACAAGATAACTTTTGCGGAGGTAACTTAACAGGAGGCCGGCGGAAAGTACGGCTGTCAGCAGGATACAATAGCATAAAACGCCGGAATGGTAAGGGAAACCCCACTCATTGACAAACAACAGTTCGAAATAGCTTGCCGCTTTTACCACTCCGGGTATGATTCCGTAGAGAACAGTCGCTAAAATGATGAAAGCGCAAAGCAATGCCAATAAAACCCCTTTGCACGTGAGAGGATACTTGCGGAAGTAATAAATCAGCACGATAGCAGGAATGGTCAGTAAATTCAGCAGGTGTACCCCGATTGACAGGCCCATCAGACAGGCAATCAGGATGAGCCACCTGTGGGCATACGGCTTGTCGGCCACTGTTTCCCACCGAAGGATGGCCCAGAAGACCACTGCCGTAAACAGCGAAGAAACGGCATAGACCTCGCCTTCAACGGCTGAAAACCAGAAAGTGTCGGAAAAAGCGTATGCTAACGATCCGATAACCCCGCTCGCCAACACGACAAAGACCCTTGCCGGACAGCTATTTTCCGATACCGGCTGTTGTTTTTCCACTATTCTCCGGGTGATATGCGTAATCGTCCAAAACAGGAACAGGACAGTGAAAGCGCTTGCCAGCGCCGAAAAGATATTTACACATAAGGCTACTTTCGTCGCATCCGGCGCAAACAACGTGAAAATCCTGCCCAACAACAGGAACAACGGCGCTCCGGGCGGATGTCCCACCTCCAGTTTGTTGGCTGCGGTGATAAATTCACCGCAATCCCAAAAACTGACCGCAGGCTCGACCGTCAATAAATATAAGACAGCGGCTGTTCCCCAGCAACACCATCCGGTGAGCAGATTCAACCGTCGAAAGGCAATATGAGCAGGCATCATGGATTGATTTCAGGCGGTAAAATTATTAAAAAATTGTGATTATTAATAATTGATCCTCATAAAAATTGATTAGAGGTTTCTGGCGGATTCGAACCGCCGTAAAAGGTTTTGCAGACCTCTGCCTAACCACTCGGCCAAGAAACCATTTTGTTTTTGCGCTGCAAAAGTAAGAATTATTTTCTTATTGCCAATAAAAAATATCTCATTGCGGCTCCTGTTCTTTTTCTTCGGTGAGGGTTACTTCATGATTTTTATCGACGGTTTTGAATACTAATTCATTCTTTTTCTTATTGTAACCGATACGAATCACGTCGTTTTTTTCCAACTTTTTTCGAATAAGCAGTTCGGCCAAAGGATTCTCCAGATGGTTTTGTATCGCGCGTTTTAGCGGGCGGGCGCCAAAATTGACGTCGAATCCTTTTTCGCAGAGAAAATCTTTTGCCGATGAGGTGATTTTGATGACATAACCTATGGCTTGTATCCTGTCGAAGAGTCCTTGCAGTTCAATGTCGATGATTTTTTCGATATGTTCTTTGGAGAGGGTGTTGAACAGGACTACATCGTCAATGCGGTTTAGAAATTCCGGTGCAAAGGTTTTTTTGAGTGCGTTTTGAATGACGCTTTTTGTGTATTCGTTGCTTTGCGCTTTTCTGGCTTCGGTCTGAAAACCTATTCCTTGTCCGAAATCCTTTATTTGCCGGCTACCGACATTGGACGTCATAATGATGATGGAGTTGCGGAAGTCTATCCTGCGTCCCAGACTGTCGGTCAGTTGTCCTTCGTCCAGCAGTTGAAGGAGCAGGTGGAACACATCCGGGTGGGCTTTCTCTATTTCATCAAGCAGCACTACCGAATAAGGTTTGCGGCGTACTTTTTCCGTCAGTTGTCCGCCTTCTTCGTAGCCGATATAGCCCGGAGGGGCGCCCACTAATCGTGAAACGCTAAATTTTTCCATGTATTCGCTCATGTCTATGCGGATCAGATTGTCGAAACTGTCGAAAAGGTATTTGGCCAGCACTTTTGCGAGTTGGGTCTTTCCTACTCCTGTGGGGCCGAGGAAGATAAAACTTCCGATAGGTTTATTGGGATCTTTAAGACCGGCGCGATTGCGCTGTATGGCCTTTACTACTTTTTCGATGGCTTCATCCTGTCCGATAACGCTGCCTTTCAGTTCTTCGTTCATGAGCAGCAGGCGGGTACCTTCGGCCTGCGCGATCCGCTGAACCGGAACTCCCGTCATCATAGCGACGACTTCCGCCACTTTTTCGGCGTCTACCACCTGTCGGTTTTTTGACAGTTCCCGTTCCCATTGCGATTTGGCTTCCTCAAGTCTTTCGAGCAGCGCCTTTTCGGTGTCGCGATAGCCGGCGGCCCGTTCGAAATTCTGGCTTTTCACTGCGGCTATTTTTTCGTGCCGGATATTTTCGATAGAGGTTTCTAACTTAACAATTCTGTCGGGCACGGATATGTTGGAGATGTGCGCACGCGAACCGGCTTCGTCCAGGGCGTCAATGGCCTTGTCGGGAAGGCGACGGTCGCTGACATAGCGGTTGGTCAGGCGAACGCATGCTTCAAGTGCGTCGGAAGTATAGGTCACATTATGATGGTCTTCATACCGGTCTTTGATATTATTCAGGATGATGATGGTTTCGTCTTCGGTGGTCGCCTCTACCATTATTTTTTGGAAGCGGCGTTCCAGCGCGCCGTCTTTTTCGATGTATTGACGGTATTCGTCCAGGGTCGTTGCGCCGATGCACTGTATTTCGCCGCGTGCCAATGCCGGTTTCAGCATGTTGGCGGCGTCGAGCGATCCGCTTGCCCCGCCCGCGCCGACAAGCGTATGTATTTCGTCGATAAACAGAATGATGTTAGTGGTGTGTGAGAGTTCATGAAGGAGGGCTTTCATCCGTTCTTCAAATTGTCCGCGATATTTTGTCCCGGCAACGATAGAGGCCAGATCCAGGGTCAGCACCCGTTTTCCGAAGAGCAGCCTTGATACTTTCCGTTGTACGATTCTCAACGCCAATCCTTCTACGATGGCGGATTTCCCTACGCCCGGTTCGCCGATCAATATCGGGTTGTTCTTTTTACGCCGGCTAAGGATTTGTACCAGCCGTTCTATCTCTTTTTCGCGTCCTACGATGGGGTCAAGACGACCTTCTTCGGCAGCTTTGGTGAGGTCGGCGCCAAAATTGTCAAGTACGGGAGTATCCGTCATTGTTTTGCCGGACGGATGCTGTTGCCCTCGATTCCCGAAAGCATTTATCGGTACCTGCTCATCGTCGTCTTCATCAATGGGCATCCGGTTTTCTATCTGTTCGTCGGCGAATCCCACCGCGCTTTCCATACATCTGTGGACGGAAAAATAATCAATTCCCATTTCATTCAGCAATTGCGTTACGAATGAGGTCTCGTCCTTAAGAATCGCCAGTAAAAGATGCTCCGTCTTTATTTCTGCGCTTTTGAATGCCTTTGCTTCGAGATAGACCAGTTTTAATGCGCGTTCTGTGGATTTCAGCAGAGGAATATCGTTGGTTTCGGAAATATGCTGAAACGTTGCAGGACGTATCTTATCTTCAATCCGTTTACGGATATGGTACAAGTCAATGCCCAGCGACTGAAGAATTTCAACAGCTTCGCTCTCGCCATCGCGCAAAATACCCAAAAACAAATGTTCCGGACTGATATACGGGTTCCCCAGACGCATGGCCTCTTCTTTGCTATAGCCTAAAACGCCTTTGATATGTTGAGAAAATTTTGAATCCATTTATCATTAATAAATAATTGACAAAATTACATGACATTTTTGAGATTTCCAAGCATGTGAAACGAAAAAAGTTTTTCACAATGGAAAAGCCACCCCAAAAGCGCTCCTGAAAGTTAAACCGCGCCCTGCCATTCCCTCGCTGTTGCGCCTAAGCGCGAGGCGACGCCGCGTACGGTACAGGTTAAATTTGCGGCTGTTTCCCTCCCGTACGATTTTTTCCTTCCGCATACTTGGTTCATTCTTTTATTGAGACGCTATGGGGCAGAGGGATATTCCATCCTCAGACGCACGGCGTGCGCATTCGGACGCACGCCGTGCATCTGAGACGCACGCCGTGCGTCTCTACCTTCGTGCCTTCGCGCATTTAGACGCACGCCGTGCGTCTCTGTAATTTCAACTAACAAATGCAACTTTAGGTAGAAAAAACCCTCCATCAGGGGCATGCCCCTGATGGATGTTAGGAAAAAATTTTCTACTTTTACGTTGTTATGAAAAAAGTACATTTATCCCGCGAACAAAGGTACACAATTTCAGCGATGCACAAGCAAGGTTGTACCCAAAAAATGATCGCCGATACTATCGGCAAGGACAGGTCGGTCATAAGCCGAGAGTTAAAACGCAACGCCAATAATAAGGGCTCTTATTCTTTCGGATACGCTCAGGACATGGCAGAACTGCGTAAGGAACGTATGAAAAAGCCCCGGAAGTTACTCCCGCACCTGAAAAAAGAAATCCTGGCGCTGATTGAACAGGACTGGTCGCCGCAACAGGTGTCAGGCAGATTAAAGCTCAAGTCCTTACCCTGTGTCAGCCATGAAACCATCTATAAAATCATCCGGCAGGACAGGGAAAACGGTGGCACATTGTATAAACACACGAGACACCAGTTGAAACACAGAAGACGTCCATCCGGAAGTAAAATAGCCATTAAGAATCGTGTTTCCATCGAACAGCGTCCTGAGATAGTAGACACTAAAGGACGTTTCGGCGACTGGGAAATAGATACTGTCGTGGGCGAGAACAACAAAGGCGCCATTGTGACAAT
>JAIRLS010000016.1 GCA_031259205.1 Bacteroidales bacterium
CCCTGTATTCCTTGCGAGCGCATCTCAATCCATGACATCAAATATACCCCGTCCCTTATTTTTACATATTTACAGGGAAAACTTCCCATTACGCCCACTTCCGAATTTTGAAAAATGGCAAATGAAAACGACTCGGTGGTTGTGTAATAGTGCTGTGAGGCGACTTCGTCGCTGTATTCCCATGTGTATGATCGTCCCAGCAACTCGTCTGTGAATTGATGGCGGTGTTTCGAGGGCGTAATACCATCCGTTTTAATAACGCCAAAAAACCACTGCTGACGGGGAACACGGGGATTTTCCGCATCGTCAAAAGTGGAACGAATGCAGGTTACAAGTCCGTTTTTCAGGTCAATAGCATATTGCAAACCATCCACCGGGCAATCACTGTCGGTGGTGTGTGCAAAAAACACTAATTGGTCGTCAATCTCAAAAGCATCGTATCGCTCCGGCTTCCATTCGCCTGCGCCTTCACGAAAACGCATGCTGAAATCTTCGCCGATTTCGTAATCCCAAGTTGTTTTATCGTCAAATACAATCGTAAATATCCTGTTATCAAGCAATGTAGAATGTTCCAGCATTTTTTTCTCTTTGCCCGTGCCTTCAAACGCTCCTTTCCATGCCTTTGTTTTGACGGCTACTTCCTTCACATCTTCAAGCGTCATCGGTTTGGTCAAATCCAATGGACGGTAGAGATACCTCATTCCTTTGATTATTGGAAATTCCACAGGAATTCTCATAAATTCCGGGATGGTAGAGAGCAATTTTTGATTGGAAACGCCAAACGGACCAAATGCCGCCACTTGTCCGCGAATGGTTCCGGTATCGGAATAGAGTTGACGGATAAATTTGTCCTGCGCATCAAAGCCAAGCCGCACACCGATTTTTTCCAGTGTGTAAAGGTCGATAACATCCAGCACAAAAGCACCGCTGAACTCTACTTCCACACGTGAATAAAGCCAATGGCGACTGTCGAGTTCGTAGTAATCAGTCGGATAAGCAAATGTTTGTAATGAGCCTTCCGGTACCGACGCCGAATAATTATAAGAGCCGAACAGCGTTAATTCGTCAGCCCATTGTATCACTTTTCCGGTAAGCCGTTTTGTGACTTTGTGGCGGTGGGCGGGAACGTCTCTGCCTGCAATAAAGCCTGTGGCAATATGGCGTTGAAGTTCGCGCGGCGGCAGGGTCTGGTTAAAAAAGCTTTCCCCGCAAAGCCATGTTTCGAACACGGTGGCGAGTTGCGTGCGCTCATCCACCACGGCGACAAAGAAAGTAAGCGTGTTGTCTTTGCGCCAAACATTCAGTGTGATGTCGTTTAAGCGCCTGCAGGCTGCTCCCTCAGGTACAATCACCGAGGTGCCGTCGTCCAGCGTGAGGGTATAGCCGGGGCTTTGTTCGCTGCCGGCAAATGTAAGCGGCTCCGTTCCGACAATATCCGTTACCTGTTGAGGGGTAAGGTTGGTGTATTGGAACATAAAATCGGCGACAATTTCTTCGCGCGACAGTTTTTTGGGTTCTTCACAAGCGGTTACAAATACTGTTGTAACAAAAGCGAACAGCGCCGCAAATAAAAATATTTTTTTCATAGCCTATTCCTGTTTTTAATTATTTATTCCCAACCGGTCGCTGCCATATATCCCGTCATAAAGCCCAGCGCTTCGATTTCGTGGATCTGCCCGTCGCGAATTTTGAAGATGTGTGCGGCAGGCAGGTCAAAAGCAGGCATATCCAACATTTCGCGCGTTGTAACACCGGGCATATTATAAATAGGGAACGTTTTTTTCAGCATCGAATGGCGGAAGTGCGAAAATCCGATAGCCAGCCCTGTGGTTGAGTCAATCGCAAATACACGGACGTTATCAATATCGTCGATGTAGTCCATCATATTGGTGTTTAATTGCGGTACGGTTTTCAAGGCACTGTAATTAGGGTTCTCGTCCGTTTCGTTGTCGGGGATGCCGCTGTTGCTTGCCGGGGAGCCGTTTTCGCGGCGGGCGCAGTCGTCTGCTATGGGCGACAAGTAGCCGTTGTCCATTATCAGCGCATCATAGTAAGAATAGGCGATACCCACCATTTCATATCGCTTCATGCGCTGTTTTTCCGGAATGACCGTAAGGATACCGGGGCGGACGGTTTGCAGGTTTTTCATGTTTTTCGGCTCCAGATACCGGACTACCACGTGTTCGGCTTCATTGATAAATCCGTCGTCATTGATTTTAAGACGAAGGGCTATCATTATGGGCTGGTTTTTTTCTTCCATCATGCCGATAAAACCGACTTCTTTCACTGCCGGGTCGGGAACATAGATTTTGAAAGAAGACGGAACAGCCGAAGCGGTTTGCCAAAGCCCTTCGCCAATGGGCTTGGAATCGACGTTTTCTACAAACCGGGCATTCATGGCAAACGGTATTTGGCTGGGGTCGTGTGCCACGAGCGCCTTAAAATAGTTGTCCACAAGTTCAACCAGACATTGCCGGTCGGTACATTTCAAAGGTTCCCGGGGGGTAACCGCGAACGGGAACTGGGCATGACTTGCTATATTACAAGCAAGCATCAACAAGGAAATAATGATTATCTTTTTCATTTTTTTAATTTATAAGTGTTATTTGTGAAATCAATTTTATCCATTGTCACGCTGTGTGAATTATTATAGATGGCTTCCACAGCAGGATTTGTAGACGGGAAGTTGAAAACCGGCGGCGCCGCAGGCGCTGCCGGAGGTGTTTCACCCGGCGGCGGTGGCGGCGGTATGTTTGCCATCATGGCGGCAAAGTCATAAATGCAATATCCCCATACCATGAACCACGACCAGTAAGGTTGCGTTTCGTAAATTTCGGCGGTGGGTGCATTACCTACTTCACCCAAAGCAATCAGTTTTCCGCCGCCCAATTCAAGTAACTGGTCGTGATGCGACTGTTTCCAGTCATTATTATACACATCGGCAGCCAATACATCCACATAGCCGGTTCCCGGGAAGAAATCGGCATAAGGACCGGCTTCATCCCCGGGTATATCGCGCGGTGCATTGGTGTTCCATACCCAGATAAGATTGTTTAATTTGTGGTGATTGGTAAAATAGTCGTACATGGCTATCCACAATTTCTTGAAGCCGTTTTCCCCCGGTTTGTTACACCACCAGAACCAGACGCCGTTCATCTCGTGGAAAGGACGCCAGAGGACAGGAATTTTTGCCTCTTCCAATTGTTTCAAATATTTTGCGACACCGTCCATTTGGCGTTTCCATAAGGTATTCAGTTCCGTGCCGTCTGTTACCAGTTCGTCCCATTCTGCCTGCGAGGGGAGGCGTTCGGCTAACCGCCAAATATCGTCGCCGTTACATTCGTCGCCGTTGTTTGGGAAGCAGCAATGCCACATCAGCGTGATGATACGCCCCCGGGCATATTGCCGCTTGGCTTCGTCTACCAGCGACTGCCGGAGCTGTTCTTTTGTCTGTCCGTTTACTTCACAGGGACCAAAAGGAGCCGTCAGGTTCATTGGTCCGCAGTGTTGAAACTTTTGTATATTGTCGCCAAGCGCCATAAAGCTAAAATCGGCGCCCCACAGTCCGGAACAGGTTCCCGTCATTTCATGAACTACCTCATCGTACCGGGCAAAATCGCTCACGAAATTATGTTGTCCGGTAATGGTATATTTCCCCTGTAAGGAGTATAAGAAACCCAGAAGTTGGCGGACTTCCGGCGAAGCATCCGGATTTACCGGTTTAAATCCTGCTTCCTGCGTTCCGTTACACGCGAGTAAGCATCCGGATATTACTGCTAAAAATAATAATTTGTATATTTTCATAAGTATAAAATTTAGAATGTTTATTTATTTTTGTGTTCTGCCTTAAAGTTTATCTGTTAATAGTTGTTGTGCGGCAAGCACCAGGAACATATAATGCGAGGAACCGCCTCCCATCACATATTCCACCTGCTGCCAGAGGTAAGGAAATTCAAGTAATTCCGGGAAATCCGGGCGTATCAGCGCCGTACCTGAAATCACGCCGCCCGGAATGTATGACCAGTCGGCACGGTTCAGTCCGTAGCCTACGGTAGCCGATTGGGCGCCGACCCCGGAAGCGAACGAAGCCGTGTTGGAGCCGGGATGGCAGCCCAACACAAAATTCAACGCATTATACATGATATCCGGGGGAAAGATATCGGGATACGATTTATGCAGGAAATAGTAGCGGTAGCCTAATTCCTGTATATCCCAGCCGGCTCCCCATATGCTTGGGCGGTAGGGTACGCCGTAGGGCGTTTCGGCTGCCTGCGTTTCGAGTTGCGTGCGGAGCGCCGGCAATGCCTCGCGGATAGCCTTTGTGAATTTCTTATCGTTCATGGCTTTTTCAACCCTCCCGATAAACCAGCCGACCATTGGGATAAACCGTGCGATGTTATCTGTCTGCGATAATAAAAAATCTTTATATTCTTTTTCCCGGGTCGTCAAAAACAATTCCGCCGCCGCCTGTATTTTAAAGAAAGCGATCATGGGATTACCGGCATCCGCTGCTTTGTAGATGGCGCGGGCTGCTTCCAGCGCCTGTGTACTCAAGGTATCGTTAAATCCTTTTAATACGCGGGCAACCGCCGCTAATTGGGCAGCAGCGGTCAATTCCCTCATCGGGTTTTCTTCCGTAAACACCCACCGGTCATCGTCGTTTCCCATAATACCGTCGGTCATGGCGCCTGCGTCGCCTAACAGGACATACTGCCTTAAATCATTACAGATAATGCCCCTGTATAAACGTCCCAGCGAGCGGTAAGCGCCTAAAACCGACAAGGCGCCGTTTTCGATTTGCTGTAATAGATCTGCTTTCCCGTCGGGCTGATGAATTTCTACGGTATGTTTGTGCTGGTCAATGTACGTAGCATCATAATCCACCTTGAACGCTTCGTACGCCAGTGCAAGGATATAAGCCTCGCCCGCCTGCGATTCTATACGCAGGTCGAAATCGCCTGCATCATGCCAGCCGCCAATGTTTAATCCCGGCACTTTATCGCCCGGCTGGTAGGAGGTCAGGGTTGAGAGTCCCTGTACATATCCGTCAATATGGTTGAAATCCACAGGCGCCATCCGGGCGTCGTCTTCATGGCACAGGTCATGCCACACACGGTATTTTTCACTCACCTTGACATGGCACATTTGCACGGGAAGGAAATATTCCAGTACCGGTTGCCAGGCGCCCCGGTCATATACGTCTTTTGCTATGCGGAAAATGGACGATGCCGCATCCCCGTAGCGTACCCGGTAAAGTCCTTCTTCCGAAATGTTTGTAAAATCAAATTTCAAATATTGGTAGCGCAAAAACGTTCCCCATTCGCTGCCGCCTGCCGCGAATGCCTGTTCTTCGCCGTCTTTGGTAATCCGGTATAAGGCGGGCGTTTCCCGTTGCACATCCCTTTTATCTAATTCGATGACCGCTATTTTCTGCTGTTGGGGATGATAGCCTAATTGTGATATTTGTATAACGGGCTTGTAAGTCCATTCGTTTACCACATTCGGGGTGATGACCCATTTGACGGCGCCTTCGGTAACGCCTGCAGGAATTTCACTGCGTACCACAAACCAGCCGTTATTATGGTTCATCCGTCCGTCGTAGAGTTTCAGTTCGGCGTTTTCCGATTCGATGGTGAATTTCCGGTACGGGTCGTCCGGGCTAACGGTCAGTGTCCTGCCTGTGGCGTATGGTTCGGAAATGATGTCGTCAGCCCTGGCAGGGTTATAGCCTTTCCCGTGCCCGCTCAACTGTTCGAAGCTTGCTTTGCCGGCAGGATTGAAATGCCCGGTGTGCGACACCACACTTTCCTGCATCACAACAGGTCCATTCGGGTGTTGCGGGAAAATACCCTGTTGCCTGTCCATTATCCAGGGCTTGCCGAATAAGGCGCCCGGGAAAAGTTCGAGGTTAAATCCTAATTTACCAAGGAATGCTTCCGGCACCGGACGGTCTAAATCAACCGTTACGGCGATGGACGCATTTTCCGCTTTTACTTTTACGGTGTAGGTAAATACAAAATCGGGGTATATTTGGGGATTAAAACCGGTCAGGTGGCGGGAGGAATCGGGATAGCTGAGGGATACCGTAATAGCATGACCTTCCGCGTCCACATTCCGGGTTCGCTGTTTGGGCACCGGTTGCCACTGACCGGGCGTCGGTTCAAAACGGAGGTCGCCGTTCGTTGCCACACGGTTACCGTGCATAATCAGGCTGACGCCGCTTTGGTGTCCTTCGGGATAAATATCGTCGAAAGCCATCACGTCCACGCCCCGGTTATTGAAATAGCCCGAGGCATTCAGTTGGAAATTTTGCGCCATAAGCGC
>JAIRLS010000030.1 GCA_031259205.1 Bacteroidales bacterium
ATTGAATATCAAATAGTTGAACGTGATGGAAAATCCGTAGTCCCCCATAATCGATGGGGGCACAAGCTATAATCATGACAGTCAGAGTTTTATTTTTAGTTGATGCCAAGTTGGGTTAAGGCTTTTAACCTCGCCTTTTTACATGGCTTTGTATGAAGCAGCATGCTTTTTACAGCACCACCTAATTTTAAATTGTGTTTCCGTTTTTTACCTGTTTTATCTCGTTATGCACCTGTTTTCAGGCAGATACACTCGCGATTTATTAGTTGCTACAAAAATTAATCGTAATATATTTATTAACACATTTTTATATGATATAAATTCAAATATTTAGTTGCTACAAAACAAGATTTTCGAAGCATTAAGTTGCTTAATATTAACATTTTACTTTCATAAAACCCGTTTTGCCGCATTTTGACGCCCGATCCCGTATAATCCGTCGAAATCTGCGTCTGTCTGTGGGCTTCTTACTTTTCTCTGCAAAAAAAACTTTTTTTTCACTCCATGCTGTTGGAAATCTTAAAATTTTCATGTACGTTTGTCTGTTCGTTAAAATGGATAAACCCATGAAAAAAATATTATTTTTGGTATTGTTTTCTATGCTGGCGGCAGGGAGGGCTGTGCCGACAGCGGAGAGCGAGGCGTTGAAGTCCGGAGTGCGCTGTACGGCTGCGTTTGCCGATAGCGGAGTCAGGGTTTCGGTTGGTTCCGCGCCGGTTTTTAACGGGCTGCAGGCAGCAGCAGAGCAACGGCTCTGTCCCCTGTCGCGCTTCGGGAGCATCCGTCCGGATGGCAGGACAAAGGCAGAGCTTGGCAACATTATATATATTATCATCATTTTATTGGCTCTTTTTGGCGGAATTTTCGAGAAATTACTCAAAGCCAAAAAGTCGGAGGAAATACGACGGCAACAGACAGCAAGCCCCAGCGCCGAATTACCGGAAACGGAAGAAGTCGTTGGAAATGCGGAAGAGATTATCTCCGGTTGGCTGGAAACGCGCATCCCTGACGAAGCCGAAACAGAAGAAACAACTGCGCCGTTTTACGAAACACTGGAAACCATACCTGACGAACCCGAACACATGATAAAAGAAAAGCGATACGGCTATCAACCGATATCTGCTGTTGCTACCGTTGTGGAATCCCCCGAAGAAGAGAAATATGTTTTTGACGTACGCGAGGCAATCATTGCTAATGAAATCCTGAACCGGAAATATTGATCCCGAAACTGTTCTCTTCCTCCTGACGCCTTGTCAGGTCAAGATCCATTTTCGTAACCGTTCTGTTGTGATACCTTTGCGAAGGGCATAGTCATTCAGTTGTTCGTCGGTGATTTTTCCCACGGAAAAATAGCGGCTTTGCGGATGTGCGAAAATCAGTCCGCTGACGGTAGCGGCAGGAACCATGACGAAGTTTTCGGTGAGCGACATGCCGTATTCTGTTGCGTTGAGCAGGTGAAAGAGTGTTCCCTTCTCGGAATGGTCGGGACAGGCCGGATAGCCGTGCGAAACCCGTATGAGATGTTCGTTTTTACTGTCTGCTGCCCATTGCCGGTGGCTGATGCTCTCTGCAAAGGCTTCTGCAAGTCGGTCGGCGAGCAGTTTCGACATGATAGCGCTGTAGTCGTCGCCTTTGGCGCGGTAGCTGTCCGCCAGCGCATCTGCGCCGATACCTGCGGTTACGGCAAAAGCGCCGATATAATCATTGTGTCCGCTGTCCTTCGGCGCAATGAAGTCGGACAGGCACAAGTTGGGTTGTCCTTCTTTTGCCGTCTGGTTGCGCAGGTTGTGGAATACGCAGGCGACCTGTGTCCGTGATTCGTCGGCATATACTTCGATGTCGTCGCCGGACGAATGGGCGGGGAATATTCCGAACAGTCCGTTAGCGGTGATTTTCCGCCGGTCGATGATGTCGTCCAGCAGGCGGTTGGCGTCGTCGAACAGGTGTCGCGCTTCTGCGCCCGTTTCGGGATGATCGAGGATTTGCGGATATTTGCCTTTCAGTTGCCAGGCCATAAAGAAATACGTCCAGTTGATATACCGGCGGATTTCGTTCAGCGGATAGTCGATCCGGATTTTTAATCCTGTGGAATCCGGTTTTACGGGTGGTTCGGCGTTCCAGTCGATTTGCAGCCGGCGCCGGCGTGCTTGTGAGAGGCTTAGTTTCTGCATGGAGGAGGCCGACTGTTCGTAATTTTCGCGGAGGCGGCGGTATTCTTCCCTGAGTTGCCCGATAAAGCCGGCGTCATGCGACAGCAAGGCATTGGCCACGGCAACGCTTCGCGAGGCGTCCTTTACGTGAACGACCGGCTGGCTGTAGGCGGGCGTCAGGTAGATGGCGGTATGTATTTTCGAGGTGGTGGCGCCGCCGATCATCAGCGGCTGCGTCAGTCCGGCGCGTTCCATTTCGACGGCGACATGCCTCATTTCGTCCAGCGAAGGCGTAATCAGTCCGCTCAAGGCCACGATGTCGGGGCGCTGTTCACGGACGGCGGCAATGATTTTCTCGCAAGGCGTCATCACTCCCAGATCGATGATTTCGTAGTTGTTGCACGACAACACCACGCCAACGATGTTTTTTCCGATGTCGTGAACGTCGCCTTTCACTGTTGCCAGCAGGATTTTCCCGGCAGGTTTCGCATCGTCCCCGAAGGTTTTTTCCTTTTCCACAAAGGGTTGCAGATAATTTACCGCATGTCGCATGGCGCGGGCGCTTTTGATCACTTGCGGAAGGAACATTTTGCCTTCTCCAAACAGGTTGCCTACTTCGTTGATGCCGTCCATCAGCGGTCCTTCGATGATGCTAAGCGTCGGCGAGTAGTGTTTTCGCGCCTCTTCCATGTCGGATTCCATGTAATCCGTAATTCCTTTTACCAGCGCATGTCTGATGCGTTCTTCTATCGGGAAATTGCGCCACCGGTTGGCGTTCTGTCCCGTTGCGCTTACTGTTCCTTTCAGGTTTTCCGCCATACCAAGCAGGCAGTCGGTGGCGTCGGGGCGCCGGTTGAAGATCAGGTCTTCCAGCGCTTCGCGCAGGGCGACCGGAATATTGTCGTACACGGGCAATACGCCTGCATTGACAATGCCCATGTCCAGGCCTGCCCGCATGGCATGATAAAGAAAGACGGAATGCATGGCTTCCCTTAAAGGGTTGTTGCCGCGAAAAGCGAAGGACAGGTTGCTGATCCCCCCGCTGACTTTTGCATACGGGAGGTTTTCTTTTATCCACTTCACCGCCTGCAGGAAATCCACCGCGAAATTGTCGTGTTCCTTGATGCCTGTCCCGATGGTGAGGATGTTCGGGTCGAAGATGATGTCCTCGGCGGGAAAGCCCACTTCTTCGGTCAGGATGCGATAAGCGCGGGCGCATATCTCGATGCGGCGGTCATAGTCGGTTGCCTGTCCCTGTTCGTCGAAAGCCATCACTACCGTTGCTGCTCCATAGGAGCGTATCAGCGCCGCTTTTTCGCGGAAAGCGTCCTCCCCTTCCTTCAAACTGATGGAATTGACAATGGATTTCCCCTGGAGGCATTTTAGTCCGGCTTCTATGACCTCCCATTTGGAGGAATCGACCATTACCGGCAATCGCGCCGCATCCGGTTCGGAGGCCAGCAGGTTGAGAAATTCCCTGATGGCTGTTTTTGCGTCCAGCATCGCGTCGTCCATGTTGACGTCCAGCACCTGCGCTCCGTTTTCCGCCTGTGCGCGGGCAATGCTTACCGCTTCGGGGTAGTTTCCTTCGCGGATGAGGCGAGCGAACTTTGCAGAGCCTGCCACATTGCAACGTTCCCCGATGTTAATGAAGGTGGAAAATTGCTGTCCGGTTTTTTCCGCCGTTAGCGGTTCCAGGCCTGCCAGTCGCAGGGTTTTCGGCAGTACGGGCGTCCTGCGCGGCGGTATGTCTGCGGCGGCGCGGGCGATAAGTTCGATATGCTCGGGCGTGGTACCGCAGCATCCTCCGATGATATTGACGAGACCGGCGGTCATAAATTCGGCGGCAATGCAGGCCATCTCTTCCGGCGTCTGGTCGTAGCGGCCGAACTGGTTGGGCAGTCCGGCATTGGGGTGTACGCTGACGAAAAAAGGAGTACACCGCGAAAGGTCTTCAAGGTAGGGACGCATCTGTGCAGCGCCCAGCGAACAGTTGATGCCTGTCGTCAGAGGATGGACGTGCATTACCGAATAGAGGAAGGCCTCAACGGTTTGTCCGGAAAGCGTACGTCCGCTGGCGTCGGTGATAGTGGCGCTTATCATTACCGGAATTTTTGTGCGCCGGTCGGCAAAAACACGTTCGAGAGCCATCAGCGCTGCTTTAGCGTTGAGCGTGTCGAATATTGTTTCGCACAGCAGGATGTCGGCGCCTCCGTCCATCAGCCCGCATATCTGTTCGGTGTAGACGTCCACAAAGTCGTCAAAATTTACCGTACGGAAACCCGGACGCTGGATGTCGGGCGACATGGAAGCCGATTTACCGGTAGGCCCTATCGATCCTGCCACAAAACGGGGCTTTTCGGCTGTAGAGTACTGTTGCGCCGCTGCCTTCGCCAGTTTCGCCGCTTCGAGGTTAAGTTCGTACACCATGTTTTCCAGCCCGTAATCGCTCTGGGAAAAACGGTTGGAATTAAACGTATTGGAAGAAATGATGTCTGCTCCCGCCCGAAGATACTGTTCGTGGATGCTGCGAATGATACCGGGCTGCGTGAGCGTCAGTATATCATTATTGCCTTGCACGTCCACCGTGTGAGCGGCCAGCCGGCTGCCGCGAAAATCGCTTTCCGTCAGTCCGAAAGGCTGTATCATGGTACCCATTGCCCCGTCGAGAATGAGTATGCGTTGCGTAAGAAGGGTTTCCAACAACATGTGTATTTAATAAAAGCGGACAAATGTACATGAAAAAGCGCTGTTTTCCAAGCGCGTGAAAAATAATTCTGCGGCTCTTAGCGCCTCAAAAAAAGATTTGGCCTATATTTGCAGGATTTTCAGTTTTTAAATTTGTTATGCAGTATGATAATGTCAAACGCGAGCTGGGGCGGGTATTCAATCGTTGTCCCTTCCTGCGGAAGTGTTTTTACTTTCTGCTGGATACGCTGCTGTTGAGGGCGTGGCACGTCAAGAGGGAATTGCGCAGGTTGAAAAAAACGCTGCCCGATAATGCTTCGGCGCTGGACGCCGGAGCGGGGTTCGGTCAATATACTTACTACATGTCGCGGCTGGGACGTCGATGGCACGTTAAGGCAGTAGACGTGAAAGAAGAACAGGTAGAGGACTGTAACCGGTTTTTTGCGCGGATCAACCTGCAACAGCGCGTGCGGTTCGAGGTCGCCGACCTGACGGAGTTTTCGGAGCCGGAATCCTATCATTTGGCGCTGTCTGTCGATGTGATGGAACATATTGCAGACGACACGTCCGTGTTTGAGAATATTTTCCGTTCGCTCAAGCCGGGTGGCGTGTTGCTGATTTCCACCCCCTCGGACAGGGGCGGCTCCGATGCTGCCGGTCATCATGATTCTTTCATCGACGAACACGTGCGCAACGGGTACAACATCGACGAAATAAGGGAAAAATTGCGGAAAACGGGATTCCATAAGGTGGAAGCATCCTATACTTACGGTGTTCCCGGACACCTCTCATGGATATTGTCTATGAAAACACCCCTGCGGCTGCTGAATATCTCCCGGTGGTTTTTTCTTCTGCTTCCCGCATATTACATCGTTGTATTTCCCTTCTGCCTTCTGCTGAATCTGGCGGACGTCCTCATGCGTCACAGTAGCGGCACGGGTTTGAAAGTGAAAGCGGAAAAAGCGGGATAATGTGAGAGGAACCGTTTTTCATTCCTTAGTGAAGATAACCGGAGGCGGTTTCGAGAAGGCGGTATTCACAGCCGGTTTGTTTCAGTATGGTTTCGATGTGTTCGCGACCGGTATGGGTAATAAAAATCTGCCCGAAAGAATCTTCCGACACTAATTGCACGATATGCCCGACGCGGCGGGCGTCGAATTTGTCGAACAGATCGTCGAGCAGGAGCAACGGAGTGATACCGCAATGCTGACGGATAAAATCGGAATTGGCCAGTTTCAGTGCAACGAGGAAAGTTTTCTGTTGTCCCTGCGACCCCGATCGCTTGATAGGAATACCGTCCATCTGCAACAGCAGGTCGTCTTTGTGGATACCGCAGGTGGTAAATTGCAGAATGCGGTCTTTTTCAAAAGATTCGCGCAACAACAGCGAAAAATCTTTCTCCTGTAACTGCGAACGGTACACCAGTTCTACCTTTTCGTCCTTATCGGCTATTTGCCGGTAATACTGCCGGAAAACCGGAATCAGCGAAGCGCAGAAGCCAATTCTGCTGCGGAAGATACGGTTGCCTGTCTGAATCAGTTGTTCATTCCATACTTCCAGCACTTCCCTGTCGAAAACGGGGGATTTCAACAGGGCATTCCGCTGTTCCACCGCGTGGTTGTAGTGTATTACGTCGTTCAGGTATTGATGATCGTACTGTGCAATCACCTCGTTCATGAAACGGCGGCGTTCATCGCTTCCGCCGAGAATCAGGCTGTTGTCGGCAGGCGAAATCATGACCACAGGTATCAGTCCGATATGATCCGACATGCGTTCGTAATTTTTCTTATTGCGGCGGAATACTTTTTTTTGACCTCGTTTTACGCCGCAATAGAGGTTTTCCGGTTCGCCCTTCCGGAGGTACTCGCCTTGCAGCACAAAGAAGTCTTCGTCATAGCGTATGTTTTGCGAATCGGACGGGTTAAGGCAACTTTTAGTCATTGACAGGTAATACACGGCGTCCAGCACATTCGTCTTCCCCGTGCCGTTATCGCCCGCCAGACAGTTGATTTTAGGGCAGAAATGAAATTCGGCTTCGCTGTAATTCCTGAAATGAATGAGAGAAAGCCGTATCAATTGTTGTGCCGTTTCGTTATTCATGATTTTTTCTTGACGCTTTGCTTCGCGGATGATGCTCGATCAATGTCTGCCGGAGGAAACTGCTGTCGAGATGCGTATATATTTCTGTGGTGATAATGGATTCGTGTCCCAGCATTTCCTGTACGGCACGCAGGTCGGCGCCGCCCTCTACCAGATGGGTGGCAAAGGAATGTCTGAAAGTATGCGGACTGATGTGTTTTTTGATGCCTACTTTTTGGGCAAGGTTTTGAATGATGAGAAACATCATCACCCTTGTCAGGGGTTTTCCGCGGTGGTTGAGAAACAGATAATCGGCATATTTCGGCGGGATATCCAGTTGGGAGCGGTCGGCGGCATACAGGTTGATTTCGTGCAGGGCGCTTCTGCCGACGGGTACGAGTCTTTCCTTGCTGCCTTTTCCTTTCACGCGGATAAAACCTTCCGTCGGATAGAGGTCGGAAAGGCGCAGCGAGACAAGTTCCGACACCCGCAGTCCGCAACTGTACATGAGTTCTATCATTGTCCGGTTGCGCTGTCCTTCCGGTTTGCTCAGGTCGACGGCTGCCAGCAGGGCGTCGATCTCTTCTACGCTCAGCACGTCGGGCAACCGGCTTCCCGTCTTCGGATGTTCCACCTTTCCTGCCGGATTGACGTCTATCAGGCTGTTCATCAGTAAAAACCTGTAAAAAGCTCTCACTCCCGACAATGTGCGAGCCTGCGTGCTTGCCTTCATGCCGGCAATGCCTGTTTCAGCAAAAAAATCCGACAGTATTGCGGGTGTAACTTCCTGTGGAGGCATGTCCGGATAACGATCGCAAAGATACGACTGCAATTTCTTTACATCTTCCATGTATGCGGCGATGGTATGTGCGGAAACTGCTTTTTCTATCCGGAGATACATTGCAAATTCATCCGTCCGTTGCTTCCATTCTGTTTTCGACATCCGGTTGAAGGTTTTACACGGTTATCAGTTTATATTCCATGCTTCCCAGACCGATTTTTACGGCGTGTTCCAGTCCGGAACGCCAGTTGGTGCGGGGATGAAGATGTTCGAACTTGTCCTCTCCGCGTAAATCGTTGCCCGTTGGGAGTTCCAAACGGGAACCGCCGACCGCCACCGCTTCCGTCACCATATCCACACATGCTTTGTCTAACGCCACAGGGTCGAAAGAGGCCAATATCCCTATGTCGGGGATGATGGCCGCATCATTGTGCCCCCAGCAATCGCAAAGAGGCGACACATTCATGATGAAACTGACGTGAAAATGTGGCTTTTCCTTCACCACGGCCAACGTATATTCGGCTATCTTGTAATTGATCACATCCGAGATGTCGTCCATCACTACCTGTGCGGCTTCGTACTGGCACACCGCCACACACTGGCCGCACCCGACACATTTTTCATAATCAATGGCCGCCTTTTTCTGCTGGTTGAGGGCAATGGCTTTTGAAGCGCAATATTTGACGCACTGTCCGCACGAGGTACACACTTCGGCGTCGATAACAGGCTGCGAAGAGGAATGTAACTCCATCTTGCCGCCCGCCGAGGCAGAGCCCATCCCCAGATTCTTGAGTGCGCCTCCGAACCCCGTCATCTCATGACCCTTGAAATGATTCATGGAAACGATGATATCGGCGTCGGCTATGGCCGATCCGATTTTGGCCGTCCGGCAATAATCGCCTCCAACAGGTATCTCGCGGTACTCCACTGCTTTCAAACCGTCGGCAATGATAACAGGACAGGGAACGGCAATGGGGTTAAATCCGTTCTCCATGGCGCTTTGAAAATGATCGACAGCGTTTGACCGCCTGCCCGTGTACAGTGTATTGGAATCGGTAAGGAAAACCTTAGCCTGCTTGCTTTGCAGAAAACGAACCAGACGGGCGGCATAGTTCGGACGGATATAAGCAAGATTGCCCGGCTCGCCGAAATGAATCTTCACTGCGGTAAACTTGCCTGCAAAGTCAATCCGTTCGATACCGGCTTTCCTGACTAATATTTCCAGTTTGTCCAGTAAACTGCGCCCCGGTTTGGCGCGTAAATCGGTAAAATATACTTCAGCCATAATTCATATTCATTTGGAGATCCGAATCAATTTTCCTCCGATTTTATTCCAAAAGGAAACGCATGGGACGGGATCAATGTCAATATTGTACTGTTCTTTAAGATAGCGTATGGAACTTTTATTTAAGGGGTAAACGTTTCTCCCGTCGTCGGAGATAAGCGCATACTCCGTTGTGCTGCGCACGGGAATCCAAAACATGGAAAGCCGTTCGTGCATTACGCCAACATTAACATGCCGTCCGTTTATCATTACTGCTTCGGGCAACTCTTCTTTTGTTTCTACGCGGGACTCCGTGCCGGATACAAATATGCACGATGAAACAGCAGATACGGTGAAAAGTAATACAATAAAAAATAAAACTTTTTTCATGTTATTTGATGTTTAAGAGGTTGCTATTAACGATCGTTTGTTCGTAATCAAACAAACTGTAAAAGTTACAAAGTTAGAGAGAATTTTGCAATTTTCAAAATGCACCCAATTCACGGGGTGCATTTCAAATTGTCGCAAACCGGCTTATCGTAGCCGTCATTGCAGGCCCGAAGCCCAAAGCAATCCAAATGTGTTGATAATGAAAAAACGTGCATGCTTAATTTTCGGACAGCTCCATTGCGTACAAAACGTTTGAAAGCAACTTTGAGCAAAGATTCCCACGTCCATCTACTCAAAATTCAAATGCGAATAATCATGCAAAATGGAAATCTGTTACAGATCAATCAGATATAGACAAATGGGTGTTCTAAGCGCTTAACCCTGTTTTATATTTAAAAGACGTTTATATTTTTCTATTTCGCGTGCTTGCTCTTCGAGCGTTTTGCTTTGCTCTTCGAGCGTTTTATCTTTCCCTT
>JAIRLS010000151.1 GCA_031259205.1 Bacteroidales bacterium
GCGAATGGATGTTCAGGCACATTCTGGGTATCAATCCGGACGACAAGCATCCGGGATATGAGCATTTCACGATTCATCCCCGTCCGGGAGGCTCGTTGACTTGGGCGAATGGCGCGTATCACTCTATCAAAGGCGAAATCGTTTCCGACTGGAAGGTGGAAAACGGTATATTTACCCTGAAAGTGAAAATCCCCGTAAATACAACAGCTACCGTAGTGTTGCCGGTAAAAGGCGCCATTGAAACGGGTTCGGGAGAATATATTTTCACGGATAAAATAACAGAATAAAGGCATGTATTCTTGCTACCCGTCAAAAAACAATTTATTTTTCAGGCAGTTCGTGAATTTTTAATTGACAGTCGTGTATTTTTGCAACAGAAATAATTATCAGATAAAAAATTAAATCAAATGAAGAAAGGAATCTTTATTTTCTCCCTCCTTATGGGAACGATCGCCGGTGCGTATTCTCAGAAAACTCCGGCGTACAAAGACGCCAAACTCCCGATTGCACAGCGGGTGGACAACCTGATAGCTCTGATGACCGTCGAAGAAAAAGTTGAACAGTTGCAAAGCCAGCTATTGTTTGCAAACGACTTCGACAAACGGAATTATAAAGTCGGGCACGTAAGAAACAAGGCGCACTTTATACACACAAAAGGGATGGAAAGTACTGTTCGTTGCGCCGAGATGATTAACGAAGATTCGCGCGAGGCGCTCAAGGCAAATCGTTTGGGAATCCCTGTCCTGCAACACGGCGAAGCTTTGCACATGGCTTTGTGGGGCGACGCTACCTGTTTCCCCCAAAGCATCAGTATGGCGGCGACTTTCGACGACGAATTTTACTATCGTGTTGCCGAAGTCATTGCTAAGGAAACCAAGGCTGTCGGCGTTCGTCAGGTGTACGCTCCTGTGGTTAACATCTCGCGCGACCCGCGCTGGGGACGTACCGAAGAAGGTTACGGCGAGGACGTTCTTCTCAATTCCCGCATGGGCGTGGCTTTCGTCAAAGCCATGGAAAAAGGCGGCGTCGTGGCAAGTCCCAAACATTACGTGGATAATTATGGCGATGGAGGACACGATTCCTACGCCTCCAATGTGTCGTGGCGTGTCTTGCGGGAAGTCTTCCTTGAGCCGTTTCGCGCATGTATCGAAGAGGGCGGGGCACGCTCCATCATGGCTTCGTACAATTCGGTCGACGGCGTTCCGGCGTCCTCCAATCATCGCCTGTTGACGGATATTCTCCGCAATGAATGGAATTTCAAAGGATATGTCGTTTCCGATTATTGGGGAGTCAGCGGTGTACATTCCGCTCACAAGGTTGCCGATTCGTACGCCGAAGCGCAGGCGTTATGCCTCGAAGCCGGCTTAGACATCGACCTGCCGGGAGGATACGGCGATCTTTTGTCATTAGTAAAAAACGGGAGAATCTCCGAAGAAACCCTCGACCTGTCTTTGCGTAGAATCCTGACCGTTAAATTTGAACTCGGACTGTTCGAAAATCCGTATGTCGACCCGAAAAAAGCGGATCAAACGGTTCACAGCAAGGAACATCGTGCGTTCGCGCTCGAAGCCGCCCGCAAAGTGATGACCCTGCTGAAAAATGACGAAAATACCTTACCGTTGTCCGACAAGAATATCAAGAAAGCAGGCGTTTTCGGGCCGGCGGCCAACGTGATGAGTCTGGGCGACTATTCAGGCCCGTTCGGCAGGGCGAAAAGCGAGCATATCTCCGGTAGCGTTACCCCCTACGAGGGGTTGAAACGACGTTTGCAGGGCAAGGCCGAAATCGTACTGCATCAGGGTAACACCGACGTCGTTGAGTTGGCGCGTACCTGCGACGTCGCAATATTCTTCGCCGCTATTCAGGAAGGCGAAGGCGAAGACCGCAGTATCCTGACATTGCCAAAGCGTAACATGAAAACAGCCGAGAGCCTCGACAATGCCATGATTGTGGATACCGGCGAAAAACTGTCTTTCGAACTCGATCAGGAAAAGATGATTGAAGACCTCGTCGCAAGCGGTGTGAAAACCGTTGTGGTACTGCAAAACGGTTCCGTAATAGATATTCGCCGCTGGGCTGACAAGGTGGATGCCATCCTCGAAGCATGGTACCCCGGTGAACAGGGCGGCATAGCCATTGCCGAAGCGCTTTTCGGCGACGTCAACCCCGGCGGACGATTGCCGGTGACATGGGCGCGCCATGCCGGACAAATACCCATTTACTATTATATCAAACCTTCCGGACGCGGATATGGCTATCTCGACGATGACGGCAAGCCGATGTTCCCGTTCGGATTCGGGTTGAGCTATACCTCTTTCGAGTATTCCGATCTCGTCCTCCCCGAAAAGGTCAACAAAAACGGTGACACAAAAGTCGTGGTAACGGTGAAAAACACGGGTGCGGTGAAAGGCGATGAGGTGGTTCAGTTGTATCTTCACGACGAACAGGCGTCCGTCGTCCGTCCGGTGAAAGAACTGAAAGCCTTCAAACGTGTCACACTGAACCCCGGCGAAAGCCGTCAAGTGGAATTGTCGCTCCCCTATCGCAGTTTCGGTCTTTGG
Organism: Bacteroidales bacterium; assembly: GCA_031259205.1. Taxonomy (GTDB): domain Bacteria; phylum Bacteroidota; class Bacteroidia; order Bacteroidales; family UBA4181; genus JAIRLS01. Next base: position 2,562 of record JAIRLS010000151.1, read on the forward strand.
GACAGGGATTTGAAATTTATCGTCGAACCCGGCGTTTTCAAGGTGATGATTGCCAAAGACGCTGCAACGACCCTGCTCGAAGGAAAAATAACAGCCGAACAGTAACGTCGAAACGGCAGAGGAACAGCGTTTATTCGATATAAATGGAAAACAGATAGACGGAAGACCTCAGTTTGTTAATGGCATTCTGAAATTCGGGTTGCGGTGTGCTCCGTTCTTCCAATATGTTGAAGATACCCCATGAACCGCGTATTTCAAGCGTCAGTTTGAAATATGGGAAATAAAAGTCAAAGCCGCCTCCCATTTCATAGCACAGGTCGTTTAATTTTAAATCCATGTAAATACCCTCGTCTTCGTGATAGGTTTTGGCCAGGTCGATACGCGGGTTAAGACCGCCGATAATGAAGCCTCGCATGTTGTCCACCCGCACCGATTTGTATTTCAGTAAAAGCGGGAGTTCGATATAGCTTGATTCGATTTGATGATGGTCGTCATATAATTTACCGGATTTGAAGAACTGCAATGCCCGCGATCCGAAGGCAACGCCCGGCAGAAAGCGCAGTTCGAGATTGTTTGTAATTCGCAACGCCGACACTGCCTGTATATGAAACCCCGGCGACAATTCGGAAACGTTGGACAATAACGAATCATTCCGGTAATCGGATAAGGATGGGGAAACGTTAAAGTCCATTGCATTCAATCCCAGACAAAATCCGAAATGAATGACTTTATGGTCGTGTTGCTGGTAGTTCAACACCTTTTTTTGCTTTAACTGCCCCGACACATCCGTCGTCATGCAGCAAAGCAATACCATAACAGCGATAATTCCATTTAACTTGTTCATGTTTATTCAGAACGGAAATTTTCGTCTTTTATTATAATCCCTGCGATCAAATTAAATCTTCGCCTTTCTGCAATTTCACGTGATTGATGTAATCCTTGATCAGTTGCTCGTTTTCTTTTTTGCAGATGAGCAGTACGTCTTCGGTTTGTATCACGATCATATCTTCCATGCCTTGGATGACGGCAAGTTTGTGCGGATGGATATTGATGACGCAGCCTTTGGTATCGTACAGGAAGACCTGATTGCCCACTACGGCATTTTGCTCACTGTCTTTCTGCTGGTTGGCATACAGCGATCCCCATGTGCCGATATCCGACCAGCCGAAATCGGCGCACAGCACATACACATTTTCTGCTTTTTCCATGATAGCGTAGTCAATGGATATGCTTTTGCTTTGGGCGTAAATTTCGCGGACGGTCGCTATTTCCTGATCTGTCCCCAGCAAGTTTGCCTTTTTCTGGAAAAGAGCGTTGATAGAGGGCATATAAATGTCAAAAGCCTGCATGATGGAAGGCAACGACCAAAAAAAGATGCCCGAATTCCAAAAAAATTCGCCGCTTTCAAAAAATATTTTGGCCATTTCCAGTTCGGGTTTTTCGGTGAATGTTTTCACTTTTTTCAGTTCCGGGATGGCGCACCGGACGCCGGTCAGTTCTTCGCCGGATACTTGGATGTAGCCATAGCCGGTGTCGGGGCGGCTGGGTTTGATACCAATGGTCAGCAAGGCGTTGTTGTTGGCGATAAAGTCGAGTCCTTGCCGTGCTACCCGCAGAAATTCGGCTTCGTTGGTGATGAGATGGTCGGAGGGAGCGACGATGATGTTGGCGTCGGGATTTTCCTGCCATATCCTGAAATTGGCGTACGCGATACAGGGAGCGGTGTTCTTGCGTATCGGCTCAAGAAGTACTTGCCGCTCATCTATATCAAGCTGTTCCATGGTAATATCCTTGTATATTTCGTTGGTGACGACGTAGATGTGTTCTCGGGGAACGATCTTGCAGAAACGGTCGAAGGTCTGGCGGACGAGTGTTTTTCCTTCACCCGTAATATCCAGAAACTGTTTGGGCTTGTTGCTGCGGCTGAGAGGCCAGAAGCGGCTTCCTATTCCGCCGGCCATGATCACGCAATAATTGTTAGTATTCATGTATTTAAATTTTGTATATTTTCAAATGCGACAAAATTATTTCCAACCGCCTGTTTCCTTGTAATACTGTTCCCATTTCCATGCAGACAGCAGGGTTTCTTCGAGTGTGCTTTGGGCTTTCCATCCGAGTTCGCGGTTGGCGAAGGAGGTATCTGCCCACACCTGTTCGGTATCGCCTGCTCGACGGCCTGTGATTTTGTAATTGAGTTTTACGCCGCTTACTTTTTCGAACGTACGTATCAGTTCCAGTACCGACACACCTTTACCGGTACCGAGGTTGAATATTTCAAAGCTGTTTTTGTTGTTTTTGTTGATCAGGCGTTCGACTGCCGTCACATGCGCCTTGGCGAGGTCTACCACGTGAATATAGTCCCTGATGCAAGATCCGTCGGGAGTGTTGTAATCGTTGCCGAAGACGCTCAGTTGCTCGCGGATACCGATGGCTGTTTGTGTGATAAACGGCACCAGATTATTGGGAACGCCCACGGGCAATTCGCCTATCAACGCCGAAGCATGAGCGCCGATAGGGTTGAAATAGCGTAGCGCGATGCTTTTTATCGTCGAGGCGGCTATGGTATCGCGGATGATGGTTTCGCACACCTGCTTGGTGTTGCCGTAGGGGGAAGTGGCGGGCTGAATTGGCGCCTGCTCGGTCACCGGCAACTTTTCGGGCTGTCCGTAAACGGTGCACGACGAGGAAAAAACCAGATATTCAATGGCCTGTTGCGACATTAACTCCAGCAGGTTTATAAGCGAGGTGAAGTTGTTGCGGTAGTATTTCAGCGGTTGTTGCACCGATTCGCCTACTGCCTTGCAAGCGGCAAAATGGATAGCGGCCACGATGTCTTTGTGTTTGGATAAAAGATGGTCTAAGGAGGATTTGTCGCAAAGATCAATACATTCAAACGACGGTTTTATACCGGTAATTTTTTCGATGCCTTCAAGAGCGCCCGTTTTGGAGTTGGAAAGATTATCGACAACGACGGTCTCATAGCCGGCCTGAATCAACTCAACTACGGTGTGAGAACCAATATAGCCGGTTCCGCCCGTGACTAATATTTTTTTCATCTTCAAATTTTTGGCGAAAATACGCATAATTTTTCAAATGAACGCATTTTTAGCAAAATGAGAAGTGTTTTTTTTGCGTAAAAAACAATATAATAGATAGTTGGCGTTTCAAGGATCGTAATAAATATTTTCAACGCGAATATCGTTATACGGCATGCACGTCAGGCATTAAGGAGAAAGTAACAGAGATGGCTATAAACGGAAGTTCTGTAAAAAACTTTTTTTTTCACTGCATACGCTTGGAAATCACGGGATTTTTATCTAATTTTGCTCCGGCAATCG
>JAIRLS010000349.1 GCA_031259205.1 Bacteroidales bacterium
GTGCGGCCAAAATGCGGCGGTGCGGTCGATCATTTTTCCGTTTTCCACGCTGTAGAATCGTTGATTGGTGTCGGGCGAGTCCAGCGCGCCGAGGGTATCGACGTAATGTCCAAGTTTGATAAAATCGAAAAGCGGCAGGGCGCCTTCGCAGGGTACGGCGTTGCCGGAATACCACGCTGTTTTTTTGGGATATTGCCGGACAATTTTCGCCAGTTTCAACACCTCTTCCGGCTCCCTGTCGCCTCCCATGAAGCAGACGCAGGTGATGGCCTTGCCGTAGGCGGCGAGCCATTCCGACAGGACGTTTCCCGTCAGGGGGTCGCCGCTGTCTTCCTGCAAATGCGGGCTGTGGCAGCCCCTGCAACGGCGGGGACAGCCGGCGATGTTCACGGCCAGCGTCACCTCGTTCGGGACTTCCAGAAACACAATATCATAGTTGGCGTATCGTAGCATAATGACGTTGTTTTGCCTCCTGTTGGCGGGGATAGGAGAAATTACTGATTCTTTTCATGTAACCGATAATGCGGGTGAGATGGTCGAGGTTCCGGCTTTCGCATTTCGGACATGCCGTCAGGTTGCGCTTGTCGATATGCCCGCAATCGTTGCACACGGTATTGGGGATATTGAAAGTGAAATAATTGCAACCTTCCTGCGTTGCCACGCGCAACAGTTGCCGGTACTGCTCCCTGCCGAGATGTTCTTCCAGATTGAGGTGCAAAGCCGACCCTCCGGTGAGGTGTTCGATGTATTTTCGCCCGTGCAGGCGGAATTTATCGACAATATTGAGCGCAGGGTCTTCTACGATGTAGAAATAGCTGTTGTAACAGTCGCGCGGCACTTTGTAGCCGTCTTCCCTGTCCCATTTGGCATGTTTGACGCCGACATTTTCGGCGGGGATCATTTCGCAGTTGAACATGACTTCCCGGGTACGGTATTTTTTGTTGCAGGCTTCGATCAGTCCGAGCGTTTTTCCGACGAAATCCGCATATTCCGGGTTGTCGGTTATTTTGATGCCCAGAAATTCGGCGGCTTCCACCAGTCCGTTTACTCCGATGGTGAGGTATTGCCTGCGGATGTTGATGTATCCTGCGTCGAAGAGGGGCAACATTCCTTTTTCCTGCATGTATTTCAGGTTTTCGTTGTATGCCAACTGCACTTTGTGCACCAAATCGACCACCTCTTCGAGAAAGAACAGGTAATGTGCGTTTTGTTTTGCCGCCTTTTGTATGCAGCGGTTCAGGTTGATGGTCAGCACGCTTTTCGACCCTGTGGAAACGCCTCCCGCTCCAAGGGTGTAGCTGAACCCGTTGTCCTGAATCTCGTTGCGCAGGCGGCAACAACTGCTCAGCGAGTCGGCGTTGTCGCTCATGTAAGTGAAAAACGAATGTCCTTCGGCATACATTTCGGCGGTGAAATCGGCGTATTCGCGGTCTTTTGCGTCGCCGTCGGCGGTGAGCAAAGCCATGGTTTCCACCGGAAAAGTGAGTATCGACCGCGTGCGCTCCCTGTTGAACCATTTCATGAAGCGTTTTTGCAACCAGTTGAGCGAATCCCAGTGGGGACGGCTTCCGTCGGGAAAAACAAATTCACCGAAAAGGCTTTCGAAATAATACCGGTCGTAGTAGGAGATGTTCCAAAAGACGGCCTGAAAGTTTCTCGCTCCGGTGGGCTGGTTGATGGAATAGACGATTTGCTCGAAACAGTCGGTGATGACCTTGTCCAAGGTGCGTTTTTTAAGGGAAAGGTCGACCGTTTGTCCGGTATGCAGGTAGTAATCCGCGCCGTATTCCAGTCCGATGAAATAGTTGAGGTACATCAGAAATTCGGGCGTTGCACAGGCGCCGCTCAACATGCTCGACACCATGAAAACCATGTTGATGAACCCGCCGCAAAAGGATTTCAGGTTGGCGGGCGCTTTGGAGTTTCCTCCGATGGAGACCGTCCCTCCCACAAGCCATGGGTACATGGTGATGCTGGCGCAATAGTTGGCCAGGCTGGTTTCGTCGTTTTTGTAGATATAGTGGTGGTTCAGCAGGTCGATGTACCTGTCGGCCACTTCCTTTCCGTACTTTTCTTTCAGCCGGTCGGTGAGCAGCCGCCGGTTGAGGCGGATAAAGTTCGATTTGGGCAGTTCTCCGATGAGGGTGGCCATATTTTTGTTTTCCACGTTGGCGTTGGCGTCGTACTTGCTTCCGGAGGCTGCGTTGGAAGCGTTGCAGTAATCCATCAGGAATTTGAGTTTGTCGCGCACTTCCCGGTCTTCCAGATGCTTTTGCCGGTAAAGCATGTAGGACTTGGCCACGGCATAATACCGTTCGGACATCAGGGCAACTTCCACCTGATTTTGAATATCCTCCACCGTTGTGCCGTTGGACACGCTGATGCGGCTCAAAAGATTGGTGATCACCTCCTGCGTTGCAAAACTGCCCACCGAAAGGAAGGCTTTGGCAATGGCGCTTCTGATTTTCTCGACGGAAAACAACTCCTGTTTCCCGTCCCTTTTTATGATGGATATGTCCATATTCGGTATTGAAGGATTGATTTATTCATACAATAATGCGAAATGCCCCGGAATATCGCCGGTTCGCGCTTCCCATCGCTTTTTGCCGTGCCGGTCGAAGCAGAGCAGGGTGCCCGGATAAGTAAAACCGGCGGCGTCGGTCATATAAATGTCTTTATTGACGGGATTGACCATGATGCCGTAGGGCATCGCTATTTTCCGTTCTTCGCCGTCGGCAAGGAAGTTGCGGGTCGCCACTTTCCGTGTCGTCACATCAATAATGCCGAAGGAAATCGTCCAATCATAGGAGTTGTAACTGAACTCCGTGCCGTACAGGTAGAGGGAGTCGCCGTCGAGGTACAGTTCCGTTGCGGCGATGTCGAGCATCCCGCCGTAGGTATCTGTTTGCGTGTCGATCCAGTGAAGCTGCGAGGGGAGGTCGTAGTAATCGCCGCGCGAGGAAACCCACAGGTTGCCGTGCCTGTCCGCCCGCAAACGGTGCAGGTTGATGGCTACTTCAATGCGCTTGATTTCCTCAAACTGCGAAATATCAATGACGGAAACCGTGTTTTCATAATTCGGAAACATGTAACCGCCCGAATTGGCGACGTAGATTTTATCGCCGACAATCTCCAGTTCGTCGGGCTGGAATCCGACCAGACAGCGGTCGATTACCTGAAAAGTCGCCGTATCCACCTTGGCCACATAACCGGTCTGTTCGTAGTTGGGATTCAACTCCACCGGCCCGGCGTAAGAGGTTACGTAGGCATAGCCCCCGTGAAAGCGGATGTAGCGGCAGTTGGGGATGTCGATTTGCCCCAAACGCCGCACCGTAAATTTATCCATGACTTCCACTTTGTTGGAACAGTTAATGACGGCATAGAGCTTGCTGCCGTAAATGCCTATGTCGTTGCCCACATCGCCCAATTCCTTGGGAACGGAGGGATTGGCGTCGGCGAAAATGTTGCGGTGATAAACGCCCGTCACCAGATCCATGTAGTCGAGTGTGGACTTGTTGCTGCCCATGTTCCCCTCGTTGAGGAGGTAGAAGCCGAGAAGTCTGGCTTTCGGAACGTCCTCGTCCTCGCCTTCGCCCGGTTCCTCAGCCGGCGGCTCTTCGGACGGCGGGGCTACCTGTTCCACTTCCGGTTCGAAGATTTCCACTTCTTCGCGACAGGCAACCAGCCAAAAAACCGCCGCCGCCGCCAATAAAATAATTTTCCGTTTCATGTTAAAACATAAAAACTGTTTTTATTAACTGTCAACAACTTCCGTAATAAGTGCATCGGGAAAAACCGGCAACATAGATGGTAAGAATCGTCTACTACCCTGTTCGTCTCAAGCTCTATTCCACGAAAGCTTTAAACCAAAAAATTGCTTTGGCAGGTCTTCTGACTTGCTTCTCCTTTGAAAGCTCCTTCCCGTTCTCTACTCGGAACAGTGGTTTGAGTTATGCTCAAAGGTTTTCTGCGAAGCTCACAGCAGCGGGTCTGTTCAGGATTTGCACCTGATTCCCTTTTCATGAGCCGCCCCGAACGGAACGACTCACACCAAAAACATGCTGCAAAGATAATACTGTTTTTTTAAAAATGTTAGCAGGAAGATTTTTTTTCTTGTTTTTTTTTCAAATAAAATCGGGTTTAGG